>JAZNFW010000035.1:0-38472 GCA_045576175.1 Clostridia bacterium
GCCATCTAATGCCTTGCAAAACTCATCTGCTATGTCCTTATGAATTAATAGAGACTCTATTGCGTTGCACACAGAGGGTCTGCTTGTTTTGGCGTTAACCGCTATATCCACAGCTTTTTTGATATCTGCATATTTATCCACATACAGATGACAGTTACCCACACCTGTCTCTATAACGGGCACCGAAGAATTATTTACCACTGCGTTTATAAGCCCTTTTCCGCCTCTTGGTATGAGAACATCTATGTACTGTCTTAACTTCATCATTTCGTTTGCGCTCTCTCTTGAGGTGTCCTCAACAAAGCCTATGGCATCCTCGGGAGCGCCAACATCTGCGAGTGCTTTTTTCATTACCTTTACGATTGCCTTGTTTGTATTTATTGCTTCCTTTCCGCCACGTAAGATTACCGCATTTGAGGTTTTAAGGCAAAGAACTGCAGTATCTACTGTAACATTGGGTCGGGATTCGTATATTATACCCACAACGCCAAAGGGAACACGGCGTTTTTCCACCACAAGACCGTTTGGTCTTATATAGGTTTCCATCACCTCGCCCACGGGGTCATCTAAAGCAATTACCTCTTCCACGCCGTCAGCACAGCTAAAGACTCTCTTTTCATCAAACAGAAGTCTGTCTATCATAGGCTCGGGGATACCATTATCCCTTGCACAAGCGAGGTCTTTCTTATTTTCTTCTGTTATGTATGAAGAGTTTTCCCTTAAAGAAGATGCTATTTTTTTAAGTATTTCGTTCTTTTTATCCGTATCAGCCTTTGCAAGATACAAAGATGCCTTCTTGCAAAGCTCGCCTAGCTGTGTTAGAGACATTTAAAATCAATCCTTTCTTGCACGAAAGAGTGTTCCCACAATACCGCCGTCCAAAAGCTCGTATATGATATCAGGCTCGGAGCCGTTTAGTATAAACATATCTATGCCCGCTTTGGTTGCTATTTCGGCAGCGGTAATCTTGGTAATCATACCGCCTGTGCCCCTCTTTGAGCCTGCGCCCGATGCCACGCTCTTTATCTCGTCGGTTATCTCCTCCACAAGAGATATAAGACGGGCATCCTCATTTTTGGACGGGTCCTTATCATAAAGACCGTCTATATCCGAAAGGATTATGAGAAGGTCGGCATTTGTTAGAGAAGCCACAATTGCAGAGAGGGTATCGTTGTCGCCAAATTCTATCTGCTCTGCACTTATGGAGTCGTTTTCATTTACAATAGGGATTACACCAAAGGACAAAAGTGTCTCGAATGTGTTTTGTGCATTATGCTTTAAGATGTCGTTATCTATAACATCCTTTGTAAGCAAGAGCTGTGCTACTGTGTGGCTGTAGCTTAGAAATAGCTTGGAGTAAAAGTCCATAAGCTCGCACTGGCCTATTGCGGCAAGTGCCTGCTTTTCCCTTGTGCAGCTTGGTCTTTCGGTTATGCCGAGCTTGCCCATACCCACGCCTACTGCACCGCTTGTTACGAGTATAATCTCCTTGCCCTGATTTTTGATGTCGGACAGTACCTTTACAAGCTTTTCGACTCTGCGGATATTTATGCCGCCGCCCTCGTGAGTAAGGGTGGAGGTGCCTACCTTAAATACTATTCTTTTCGCGTCCTTTAATGTCATATTATCATTCCTTTAAAAAGATAGCTGCAGCAAAATATGCAAGGACATATTTTGTCGCAGCTTAAGTGTAACTATTGACGGAGATTTTCTCTGCCCTGTCTTATCTTGTCGCCCACGCTCTTAACATCGCCTTCCACTCTCTCCAAAAGCTCGTCGGCAAACTTTATGGCTGCAAGCTTGATTTCTCTGCCGTCCTTCTGTGCTTTGGATATGATGTCGTTTGCATTGGCAGTAGCCTGTCTTGTGATTTCGTGCTCGTCCACAAGGCCCATAATCTTGTGCTCTGCCTCCTTGATTTTTGCATCAGCCTGCTTCTGTGCATCGGCAATAATCTTCTTGGAATCCTCTGCAATAGACTTTGCTACTCTGAGCTCATCGGGAAGCTGGAGGCTTATGTCGTTTATAAGAGACATTACCGCTTCCTTGTCAATAAAGGACTTTTTGATTATCGGGATCTCAAAACCCTTTTCTATAATCTCTTCAAGTTCGCTTAACATTTCTATAACATCCATCTTCTGTACTCCTCTCATAGAATATTTGGTTTTATTTATCAGGATGAAAAGCCTGTTGTGTTTTCTTTGATATATCGTCTTTTATGCAATCAGGCACAAGCCCGTCCAGAGGGGCATTGTGTCTTGCAACCTCTTTTACAATGCTTGAGCTTAAGTACTGATACTTTCCGCTTGTCATCATAAAGAGTGTTTCGGTATCCTTGGATAATTTGTGATTTATAAGTGCCATTTGGAATTCATATTCAAAATCGGAAACTGCCCGAAGGCCCTTTATAATGAATCTTGCATTTTTTTCCTTCATATAGTTTACTAAAAGACCAGAAAAGGTATCCACCTCTACATTGTCCATTCCCTCGGTGGCTTTCTTTATCCACTGCATTCTCTGCTCTACAGAAAATGTGGGGTTTTTGGAGCTGTTTACAAGCACGGCAACCAGCACCTTGTCGAAGGTTTTTGCCGAGCGGCGGATTATATCTAAATGTCCGTTTGTTATGGGGTCAAAGCTTCCCGGATATACCGCAATTTTCTCCATTTTATTTTGCTTCCTCCAATATCAAAAGCCGTACCTTGCCGTAGGACTTGTCCTTTGTTATAGTATAACCCTCGCAGTCAATACTGCCTGATGCATCACACTCCAAAGCAACAATGCCGTTTTCTGCAAGAAGACCTCTTTGCTTTATTATTCCAAGCACCTTTTCGTAAAGTCCCAGTTTGTAGGGCGGGTCCAGAAATATAATGTCATAGTGTGATGTGTCATTTTGTATAAACTCCAGCGCATCTGCCCTTATCACCTTTGACAAATCGCCAAGTCTTGCTTTTTCTATATTTGCTTTAACAATATTCAATGCATCCAAAGAAGAATCCACAAAGGTGCACATCTTTCCGCCACGGCTTAGGTGCTCTATTCCGAGTGCTCCGCTTCCTGCAAAAAGGTCCAGAGCAACCGTATCGATGTTTGCACCCATTATCATACTAAAGAGTGCTTCCTTGACCCTGTCTAGTGTGGGTCTTGTATCTGTGCCGGGAAGGCTAAGTAGCTTAAGCCCTCTTGCTGAGCCGGAAATAACTCTCAATGTAAAACTCTCCTTTATAAAAGGACACTCGTATCCATTTATAATTATTATATAATTAAAGCGCTTTCTTGTCAAGAGATAAATACCTTTGGATAGAACAAACAAATGTCTGCGAAACGCTGCTTTTGCACTCTCTTTGATTGTGGACAGAAAAAAGAATCAGAATGAGCAAACTGAACCGAAGCAAGCTTTGCTTGCAAGGGATACCCGAAGGCGTACAAAGGTACGTCGAGGGGTGAAGTTTGCTTATAGCAAAAGGTACAAAATTAAAGAAAAAGGTCTAATTAGACCTTTTTCAACATATAAAACTAATAATTATAAAATTGTCGTGTATTTTCTTTTATGAATTATCCTCATCCCTACCTTTTGCGGTCTGGTCTTTTTTTGTATTATTCCGTTTTGAATTTTTCTATTATATCCATCTGTGCTGCTATCATACCCTTTGCAGAGGTTTTGTACATTTCCATAGCAGTCTTAAGTTCTGCTGTCTGGGCACGGATTTCTTCTGCTTCGCTGCAGGCTGCATCTATAATCTCTTTTGCTTTGAGTTTTGCTTCCTCTATTATAAGCTCCGCCTTTTCCTGTGAGGTTTTTGTAAGCTCCTCGGCGGTGCTTTGTGCCACCATTATGGAGTTTTTCATAGTTTCTTCCATAGCCTTGTAGGTATCGAGAAGCTTTGTAAGGGTGTTTACCTTGTCTGCTGTTTCCACAGACTGCTTATATACCTTTTCGTAGTCCTCGGTGAGAACCTCCATATATTCCTCTACTTCTTTTTTGTCATAGCCGCCCATTGTTGCCTTTTTGAAGGTTTTTGTACGCAAATCCATAGGTGTAATCATATCTCGTGCCTCCTTTGTATTTTTAAATATATTTTCTTATGTTTATGTGCACTCTGCCCTTTTTGGTGAGGGCAAGATTGGTCTCTACTATGGCTTTTCCATAGCCTCGGACAGATATTACATCGCCGTCTTTTACAATATACGAAACGCTCTCTTGCGTCTTATAATTAACATTCACATTGGAGCGTGATATGCACTCTGCGGCTTTTGAACGTGAAAAAGATGCCAGCGCACTAACAACGCAGTCAAGACGCATTGACGAAACGGTTGCAGATATTTCCTTAAAGCTTTTCTGCGAGCCAAGAGAGGAAGCATCCTCCATAAGAGAAAGCCTGACTCCCGAAGATGCCACCTTGGAGACATTCATCATTATAAACTCTGCAATTTCTCGGCAAACAACAACTGCCGCACCGTCATCTAATATAACTATGTCGCCTACAAGCTCCCTTTCTATTCCAAGAGAAAGAAGGCTACCCAAATAATCTCTGTGCGAAAGCTTTCTTTCGCCAAGAGCCTTTATCTTTATGGCACAAAGAGGAAAGTCTATGTCCTCCCACTCGTTTGGAACAAATGCCGCCATAACCCTTTCGGCTCCGTCAAATCCGCCCGAAAAGCGAACATCATAAGAAGAAAGCCTCTCTCTTGCAAGGTTTGCCTCAAGTGGAGTTAAAAATCTGGTGTAGGTTGTCCTCTGGGTTTTTTCGCTCGCATCAAGTCTGTCGCAAAGATGCGAAAGACACAACCTTTGGTCTGTGTCTGTAATGCCCCACAGAACAGTTTTTCTGTCTAGCATATTTTAAAAGAAATCAAAAAGTGCATGAGTTTTGAGCTCGTCCGAAAAATCGTCGGTAAAATCGCCTGCAATACCCATGGTGCTTGGAACAAGAAGAATTATTCCGTTTGCAACCTTTTGCATCTTGCCTGTGAGCGCATATACCGCACCGCTTAAAAAGTCCACGATTTTTCTTGCACTGTCCTTATCGAGCTTTTCGAGATTAACCACAACGGGCTTCTTTTCTCTTAAGTGGTCGGTAATTTCTGTAGCATCGTTGTATGTTGTGGGCTGAAGAACAACAACCTTAAGCTGTGTTGTGGTGTGGATGTTTACAACCTTGCCTTTTCTGCCCGATGTACTCTGGGGGGTCTGTGATATGTCGGAATATCTTGGTCTTTGAGTCTCAGGAGCGTAGAATTCTTCCTTCTTCTCCGAAACTACCTCTTCTTCGTTGTCTCTTACATCGCCTATACCCATAAATGTAAGGAACTTTTTAACCATTTCGCCCATTTTATATAGCCTACCTTTCTTAAATTTACTTAAATAATCCCGTGCCTATGCGTACTATTGTGGAGTTTTCCTCCACCGCAGTTTCGTAGTCATTTGTCATTCCCATAGACAGGGTATCCATAATAATATTATCTATTTTTTTGCCTTGGATGTCAACAGAAATTTTGTACAAATCCGAAAAAATTTGATGTAATTCGTCATTTTCCGCATCAAACGGAGCCATAGTCATAAGACCTCTTACTCTTATGTGCTCATAGGTAGCTGCCTTTTTTGCAAAGTCATATACCTCGGAGGGCTTTATGCCGCTTTTTGACTCTTCGCCCGATACATTGACCTCAATTAATATATCCATAACCTTGTCTATGCGTGCACACTGCTTTTCTATCTCTTCCATAAGTGAGTAGGATTCCACAGAGTGTATCATACAAACCTTGTCTGCTATGTACTTGACCTTGTTCTTCTGCAGATGCCCTATAAGGTGCCATCTCACATTTCCCTTTACCAAGTCGTATTTGGACACAAGCTCCTGCACTCTGTTTTCGCCAAGGTCTGTAAGTCCAAGCGAAACCGCCTCGTTTATTCTGTCTGCATCTATCGTCTTTGTTACTGCAAGGATTGTTACATCCTCTGCCATCCTGCCCGACTTTTCGCATGCGGCTTTTATTTTTTCTTTTATTTCATTAAGGTTTTTTTCTATGCTCATACTACGATATCCTTTCGCCCACTTTTAACTCTTTTTTGGATGCGGTTATAACCTCGTCATACAGAAGAAGCGAGCCGGACGAGGAATTGTTTTCCTCGGCTATTGCATAATCTCCCTGTCTGTAGAGGATATTAACCTTTTTAAAATGCACTATGCCGTCCACCACGGTATACACGCCCGTTTGTCCGTCCTTTACCCTGAGTGCCGACACGGGAACTTTGAGTCCCGAATACTTACTGCGTATTAAGTCAATCTCACAAAATCTCTCATTAAGAGCCCAGCTGCAGCTTTCGTTTGAGGTGGCAATTACAAGGTAGTTGCCGTTTACAGGGGTGGAAATGTATGTTATGCGTGCTGCGGAATCGGTTTCGTAATTCTTTGCCCTTATATAAACAAGCGAGCCTTCCTTAAGCTTTGATATTTCCTTTGCCGTTGCACAAAAAGCCACCGACCACTTGGTTCCCTCTATGATTTTGCACACACCGTTTTTGTCCTTATCTTCTATCTTCATCTTTTTTATGGTTTCAAAATCATAGGGCGTCATCTCGCCTACGGCATCGGGAGTTACTATTTTTTCATAGCCGTCTATCTTCGTGGTGTAGACGCCTGCTGCGTGAGAATATATGTCCTCCTTGGAGCTTCCGAGCTTGTTTTCCGCTTCTTTTTTTTCCTCAAGGAGCGAATTTATGGTGGCATCGGTGTATTCAACGCCTTTTTCAAGGGCGTTTTTTCTGTCGTTTAAAAGATTGAGTTCATTCTGTAGGGAGACAACCTCTTTCATATTGCCTTCCTCTCCTGCAAGGAAAAGCTCACGCGCTTTTATGTCCATGGCACCATCTACCTGATACGCACCTATTTCGCTTGTGCCAAACTGCTCTTGCACCTTTCTTATTTCCTCTATTCTTGCGTTTATCCTCTCAAGAGAGCGTATAACGCTGTCGTCTATTTTGCTTTCGTATATGCTGGCAACATGCTTGTTTTTCCTTACCATTTCGCCGTCGTCCACAAGCGATTCGAGAACACCCTCTTTTTGCACCTCTATCACAGTTTCGTCGCGTATTACGATTGCACTGAACGGATGCGATTTTTCCATCTCGCCGTGTCCTATAACCTCATACTTTATTCCGTCGGAAAAAATGAGGGATATTATAATTGCAACAAGCATAACACCGCACGCCGCTGCCACTACTTTATATAGTTTCTTCATAAATCCTCCTCACTTTGTCTGCTGCCTCCTCGGGCGAAGAAAATTCGTCCAGATTGAGCCAGTGTGCATCTAAATCGCGTCTAAACCAGGTGAGCTGTCTTTTTGCGTATCTGCGGCTTCTTGTCTTTATGTTTTCCACCGCCTCGTCAAAGGACACCCTATTTTCCAGAAAGTCCACAATCTCCTTGTAGCCCAGTGCCTGCATGGCTGTGCACTCTCTTGCCAATCCCATATTAAGAATTTCTTTTACCTCATCTAAAAGTCCATCCTCTATCATCTTGTCAACTCTTTTGTCTATTCTGTTATAGAGGCTCTTTCTGTCTCTTGTAAAATACACCCTAAGGGCATCATAGGGGCTTTCAAAGCTCTTTGTACGCTCATTGTAGTCGGAAATCCTCTCGCCTGATGCCTTATAATACTCAAGTGCGCGTATTACCCTTTTTACATTGTTGGGGTGAATTTTGTCTGCACTCACAGGGTCTATATTGCAAAGAAGCGAATGAATATATTCGTTTCCCTTTTCCTTTGCAAGAAGCGAAAGCTCCTGTCTGTACTTTGTGTCTTTGGGGGCGTCTATATCAAAATCTATGCCCTTTAAGAGAGAGTCGGCATAAAGACCCGTTCCGCCAACCACAATGGACACCTTGCCCGCCTCGTCGAGCTTTGTTATTATTTTAGAAGCCATCGAAACATAGTCGCACACGCTGAAATTCTCTGTAACGGACACTATGTCTGTCATATGGTGCACAACTCCTTGTGCTTCAAGGGGCGTAACCTTAGCGGTGCCTATGTCCATCCCCCTATAAATCTGCATAGAGTCGCAAGATATTATGTCTGTATCTAATTTTTTGGCAAGATGCACCGAGGCGGCTGTCTTGCCAACGCCTGTGGGTCCTGCTATAAGAATAACTTTTGGTTTTTTCATATCTATTCCCGTTTAAACTGTTTTTCCAGACCATATTTTGTCATACTGACCATAATGGGCCTGCCGTGCGGGCAAGTGTTTATGCCCTCTTCCAGCGAGAGCACTTTTGAGCCGAGTGCCTTAAGCTCTGTCTCTGTGAGAGTTTTGTTTCCTTTTAAAGCCTTCTTGCAGGCTATCATATGAAGAGCCTCTTCGTAAACGCTCTTTACAAGGCTCTCCTTGTTTTCATAAAGAAGTGTGAGCATATCCGATACAATTTCTTTTATATCCTGCTCCTCAAGTGTGCCCGGAGTGGCACGCACAATTGCAGAATTTTTTCCAAACGGTTCTATTTCAAAACCTATCTGGGCAAAAAAGTCTGCCCGGCTTTCAATAAGCTCCGTTTCGGACGCCGTAAGAGTAAGCGTTACGGGCAGAAGCATAAGCTGCGACCCAACCTCATTTGTTTTAAATTCCTCCAGAAGCTCCTCGTAGCATATCCTCTCGTGAGCGGCATGCTGGTCTATTATAAGCATTTCATTTTCTCTCTGCAGTATAAAGTATGTGCCAAAAACCTGACCTACAAACTTAAAATCCACATCGGGCACAAAGAGTTTTCTTTCCTCTTCGTCTATAGTCGCCTCGGCATCCGTAAGAACTGTTATATGCTCAAGGCTCTGTGGCTCTTTTCTTTTTACCTCACTTACATTTTTGTTTGCGATGTGAGTAAATCTGTTTAAAGAGAGCTCGCCGTCTTTAAATATCTCTGTTTCTTTTATGTGAGCGGCCTGTGGTTTTATATCCTCTGTTGGTTTTTCTTTTATATCAATAACATCTGTCTTTATATCCTCGGGTTTTATGAAAAAGTTAATTTGCTTTGCCTCATCATACGACGGGGCGTTTTTAAGTGTGCTCTCGAAGGTGTTTTTAAAAGCCTGAGTTATCTCGGGTACATATTTTTCCTCTGTGAGTGCGTTCTTGACCGCCCAGTAAACACCGGAGTAGATTTTCTTTTCGTCCGAAAAGCGCACCTCGGTTTTGGCAGGGTGAACATTCACATCCACACTCTTTAGAGGAACCTCCACCTTTAATACACACACGGGGAACTGCCCTGTCATAACAGTGGTTTTAAACGCCTCGCTGACTGCGGAGGACATAAGACGGCTTAATATGCATCTGGAATTTACAAAAAAGAACTGATGCCTGCGGTCCTTTCGGGAGAGCGTGCGGTTGCCTACAAAGCCTGTAACCTTAAGAGATTCGTCCTCGTAGCTTATTTTCTTCATATTGTCGGCATATTCCTTGCCAAACACAGAGTATATTGCGTTTATAAGCTTGCCGTCTCCGGAAGATGTGAGAACGGTTTTGCCGTTATTTATATACTTAATCGCAACCTCGGGGTGACTTAACACGAGCTTATTTATAACATCTGTAATGTAGCCCGTCTCCGCCGAATCGCTCTTTAAAAATTTCATTCTTGCAGGGGTGTTGAAAAATAAGTTGCGCACAATTATGGTTGTGCCGTCGGCGCAGCCTGCCTCGTCCTTTTCCACTACCTTGCCTGCCTCAATGGTAACTAAGGTGCCCACATCCGAAGAGGCAGTCTTTGTAAAAATCTCTGTGCGCGACACCGCTGCTATGCTTGCAAGTGCCTCACCGCGAAAGCCAAGGGTGGCTATTGAGTCAAGGTCTTTTGCACCCTTAATTTTGCTTGTGGCGTGACGCAAAAAAGCGGTTTCCACCTCGCCCGATTCTATTCCGCAGCCATCGTCTGTAACTCTTATGTAGGGCACTCCGCCCTTTTTTATTTCCACAGTTACTTCCTTTGCTCCGGCATCTATTGAGTTTTCCAAAAGCTCCTTAATGACAGATGCAGGTCTTTCCACAACCTCGCCTGCAGCTATCATATTGGCTGTTTCTGTAGACAGTACATTAATCTTCACTTAGTTCTCCTACCTTTTTCTGAAGCTCAAAAAGTTCATTGAGAGCCTCAAGGGGTGTGAGTGTGGATATATCCACGCTCATTATGGCTTCTTTTATTTTAGATGCCCTTACCTTTTTGTCGCCAAGCTCAGTCATCCTCTCGGCTACGGACATCTCCCTCTTTGAGCCGTCTTCCTGTGCCATAAGCACTTCCTTGGCTCTTAAAACAACCTCATCAGGAACGCCTGCCAGCTTGGCAACCTCTATACCAAAACTGTCGTCGGTGCCTCCTCGGACTATCTTTCGCAAAAATGTTATATCGTCGCCTCTTCTTTTTACGGCAACGGAGTAGTTCTTTACTCCCTCAATTGCACCCTCAAGCTCTGTAAGCTCGTGGTAATGGGTAGCAAAGAGCGATTTTGCACCGATATTTTGGCAGATGTACTCCACCACAGCCCACGCTATGGAAAGTCCGTCGTAGGTGCTGGTTCCTCTGCCTATTTCGTCCAATATAACAAGGCTCTTTTTTGTGGCATTTTTTAATATGTTTGCCACCTCGTTCATCTCCACCATAAAGGTACTCTGACCGCCGGAGAGGTCGTCGGACGCACCGATACGAGTAAAAATTCTGTCCACTATGCCGATTTGCGCCTTTCTTGCCGGCACAAAGGAGCCGAGCTGTGCCATAAGAGTAATTATGGCATTCTGGCGCATATAGGTGGACTTTCCTGCCATATTGGGACCCGTTATGATGGAAAATCTGCTGTCGGTTGTATTTAAATATGTGTCGTTTGGAACAAACAGAGTGTCCAGGCGGGATTTTTCCACTATGGGATGTCTGCCTGCTTCTATTATTATTTCGTCGCCGTCATTTACAACCGGACGGGTGTACGAATTAATCTGGCTTGCCTTAGACAGCGAGCACAAAACATCTATTGTGCTTATAACTTCCGCCATCTTCTTTATTCTTTCTATATTCTTGGTAATTTCGCCCCGTACATACATAAAGTCCTCGTATTCAAGGTCGTTTACCCTTTCTCGTGCACCAAGAATTGTGTTTTCTGCTTCCTTTAAATCCTGGGTTATAAATCTTTCGCACCCTGTGAGTGTCTGCTTTCGTATGTAATCGTCGGGCACAAGAGACAAAAACGAGCGTGTAACCTCAATAAAGTAGCCGTGAACCTTGTTGTAGCCTACCTTAAGGTTTTTGATGCCTGTTCTTTCCCTTTCCTTTAGTTCCAATTCTGCAAGAACGCTTGTACCGCCGTTCATTATTTTGCGAAGTTTATCCAGCTCCTTGTCAAAGCCCTCTTTAATTATTCCGCCCTCTCTTATGGTAAGGGGGGTGTCATTTTCCTCTATTGAGCTATCGAGAAGAGTGTAAATATCCTTTAAAGAGTCAAAATTAAAGGATGCCTCCTTCATAATGGGGCTATTAAGCGATGAGAGAACTCCCTCTATTTCGGGCAGTACACAAAGGCTCTGCTTAAGCGACAAAAAGTCTCTTGCGTTACACGAGCCGTAGACGGTTTTACTTATAATCCTCTCGATGTCGTTTATCCTCTTAAGGCAATCTCTTATTAAATCCGCCTTGTCGGGAACAGACAAAAACTCCTCTACAGAGTCGAGCCTTTTTTCTATAAGGGTGCTCGATATAAGCGGTCTGTCTATCCAGGATTTTAATTTTCTTGCACCCATACCCGTTAGAGTGTAGTCGAGTATTCCAAAAAGCGAGCCTTTTTTTGACCTGTCTCTCATAGTCTCGGTAAGCTCTAAATTGCGTCTGGAATTTGAGTCTATTTCCATATAGTCACAGCTTTTGTAGTAGCTTATGTCTCTTATGTGGTTTAAATCGGTTTTTTGTGTTTCCTTAAGATACCTAAAAAGTGCACCCAGAGATTTTACGCACACAACTCTGCCGTCTAAAATATCTCCCACTGCAAGATGGGGGAATTTTTCCTTTATTTCTTCCTTTGCGCTCTCGAGATCAAAATACTCCTCGGGCACATAGCTCTCGTAGAAATCAAAGCGGTTTTTAAGCTCAAGGATAAATTTTGAGCTTTTTACTGCTCTGTCGTTTATTATGATTTCCTTAGGTCTAAAGCACGACAGAGTGTTTGCAAGCTGATTTTCGGTTGCGGTGTTCTCGCCGTCGGTGGTTATAAGCTCGCCCGTTGTTACATCGCAAAAAGACACCGAATAAACCTCGCTGTCTACATACACACTTGCAAGGAAGGTGTTTTCGTCGGAGGTAAGAAGTGCATCAACATTGGCAGTACCGGGGGTTATTACCCTTATTACATCTCTTTTTACAATGCCCTTGGCTTGTTTTGGGTCTTCCACCTGCTCGCAGATTGCCACTTTTTTGCCGCTTTTTATGAGCTTGGCAATATAGTTTTGCGCACTGTGATAAGGAACACCGCACATAGGTGCCCGCTCTTCCTGTCCGCAGTCTTTGCCTGTTAAGGTAATGTCTAAAATCTGCGATGCTGTTATGGCGTCGTCGTAGAACATCTCATAGAAATCGCCCAGACGGAAAAAGAGAATGGTATCCTCGTATTCTTTTTTAATTTCGAAATACTGCCTCATCATAGGCGATATACCCTTGTTCATTTTGTCCTCCGTTTTTCTCTGCTTTGCAAACTTTATAAGGTTTAAACTTACTTACAGCTCGAGCACGATGAGCAGTTGCCCGAGCATGAGCCTCCCTGCTCCTCGCCCTTTACAAAAAAGGCGATAATGGAATTTACCTGGTCTATAAGGAGCTTAAACGCCTTATTTGCCTCTATATATCTTTTGATATTCTCGTTTGTCATAAGAAGAGAAAATGCCTCTTCCATTTCCTTCTGTATAGCTTCAAACTCTTCCTTTGTGATGTCGGGAGAGGTAGCCTTTGCGGCAAGACGGTCTCTTGTGTTTGCATAGTCCATCATAAGCTTTGTGGCATTTTCGTCGGCAAGCTGTAATTCTTCCGCACCCTTTAGTGCCTTCATTTCATCGCTTTCTGCGAGCATCATGCCAAGCTCTCTTGCTTTTTCTATAATCGGGTTCATTTTTCTACAATCCTTCCTGTAAGCGACCAAGTTTTTGCCTCGATGATTTCCACATCCACAAACTCACCGACAAGGCCTAAGTCGCCCTCAAAATTAACTGTTTTTCCGCCCTCTGTTCTGCCTGCAAGGGCGTTTTTATTGTTTTTGCTCTCGCCCTCTGCAAGAACACGCACTACCTTGCCCTCCAGTGCGAGATTTTTCTCCTTTGATATGGCATCCTGAACACTAAGGAGCCTATCAAAATTTCGTTTTTTCTCCTCGGGGCTTATTACATCTTCCATTTTGGATGCAGGTGTGCCGGGCCTTTTGGAATATATAAAGGAAAAGATGGTGTCGTATCTTACCTCTTCCAATACCTTTATGGTGTCCTCAAAGTCCTCGTTTGTCTCGCCCGGAAAGCCTACAATTATGTCGGTTGTAAGGGTAATTTCGGGCATTTTTTCTTTGATTTTTTGTATTTTGGAAAGATAATCCTCTCGTGTGTAACGGCGGTTCATAGCCTTTAAAACGCTGTTACTTCCTGCCTGTACGGGCAGATGAAGCTGTTTGCAAATCTTATCTTCCCTTGCCATAGTGTCTATAAGCTTGTCCGATATATCCTTGGGGTGGCTTGTCATAAAGCGCACCCTTTCTATACCATCCACCTTGCACACAAGAGTAAGAAGGTCGGCAAAATCTATATTTTCGGCAAGGTCATTTCCGTATGAATTTACATTCTGACCAAGCAAGCTCACCTCTTTTGCACCGTTTGCTACGGCAAGACGGACCTCATTTAAGATGTCCTCTTTGTCTCGGCTTCGCTCGCGTCCTCGGACATAGGGCACGATACAGTATGAGCAAAAATTGTTGCATCCGTACATAACAGATATCCACGCTGTAGGTCCCTTTGCCTTATGGGAGGGAAGTCCCTCTGCTATGGCTCCTGCACTGTCCAAAAGGCCAAAAACTCTCTTGTTTTCCGTTAATTTTTCATACACAAGCTCTGCAAACCTGTAGAGAGCGTGAGTGCCAAACACTATGTCTATGTGCTTGTACTTTTTCTTTATCTGCTCGCCAGAGCCTTCTGCCTGCACCATACATCCGCAAACTGCCAGAACTACATTTGGCTTTTTGTTTTTAAGGTGCTTTAGTGCTCCTAAATTGCCATATACCTTAAGGACGGCATTCTCTCTCACGGCGCAGGTGTTGTAGATTATAAAATCCGCCTCATCCTTATCATAGGTGGGAGTGTAGCCCATGGAGACGAGCATACCCATAATGGTTTCGGAGTCGCTCACATTCTGCTGACAGCCGTAGGTCTCTACAAAAGCCTTTAGGTTTTTGCCCTCATTAATGAGGCGCACCTTTTCCATTATGTCCTTTTGTCTTATAATTTCTTCTTCTGGAATATGATTTTTTTTAGTCATTTTCTATTACTTTTCTTCCGCCCATATAAGGAACAAGTACATCGGGGATTGTTACAGAGCCGTCTTCGTTCTGGTAGTTTTCCAGTATTGCAGCAACTGTTCTTCCTATAGCCACACCGCTTCCGTTTAAGGTGTGAACAAACTGAGCCTTGTCCTTGGGAGAGTTTTTGAATTTGATGTTTGCTCTTCTTGCCTGGAAATCCTCAAAGTTTGAGCAGGAGGAAATCTCTACATATCTGTTGTAGCTGGGCATCCATACCTCGATGTCGTATTTCTTTGCAGCGGTAAAACCAAGGTCGCCAACGCAAATTGCCACAACTCTGTAGGGAATCTTTAAAAGCTGAAGCACTTTCTCAGCATCACGGGTAAGCTTTTCAAGCTCTTCGTAGGACTCTTCGGGCTTTGCAAATTTAACAAGCTCTACCTTGTTGAACTGGTGCTGACGGATAAGACCTCTTGTGTCCTTTCCTGCACTTCCTGCCTCTGCTCTAAAGCACGCAGAATATGCCACATGCTTTATGGGAAGCTTGTCGCCCTCTAAGATTTCGTCTCTGTACATATTGGTTACAGGTACCTCTGCTGTGGGGATTAAGAAATAATCTGTGCCCGAAACCTTGAATGCATCCTCTTCGAACTTGGGGAGCTGTCCTGTGCCCACCATACTTCTTCTGTGCACCATAAAGGGAGGGAATATTTCCTTGTATCCGCTCTCCTCTGTGTGAGTGTCAAGATAGAAGTTTATAACAGCTCTTTCAAGTCTTGCGCCAAGACCCTTGTAGAAGGTAAATCTTGTGCCGGTAACCTTGCCTGCGGTGGGGGCGTCTATTATATCAAGACCTGCACCCACATCCCAGTGAGCCTTGGGTTCAAAGCTAAATTCTGTCGGCTCCATAAACTTTCTTACTTCAACATTGTCTTCGTCTGTGTCGCCGTCGGGAACCTCGGGATTAGGAAGATTGGGGATTGTGAGCATTTTTGCATTAAGCTCTTCATCCATCTCTCTTATTTTCTCGTCCATTTCCTTTATTGTGTCGGAAAGCTCCTTCATCTGCGCAAATATGGGCGCAACATCCTCGCCCGCCTTCTTCATAACGGGGATTTTCTTGCTAACCTCGTTTTGACGGCTCTTTAATGCTTCCACCTCAAAGAGCATTTCTCTCTTTTTTGCGTCAAGTTCCAAGATGGCATCAATGTCCACCTCTTCCTTTCTTCTTGACAACGCTTTTTTTACCATTTCTGTTTCTGTTCTAAGTAATCTTATGTCCAACATCTAAAGTCACTCTCCCATTATCATATTGTATAATTGTCTTTGCGCCTGTGTCATCTTGTACACATTAAGCGGTTTTACCATTTCTCTTGCCTCGTCGGTGCGCTGTGCATTTTTTTCCATATATGCATTTATAAGAACTCTTGTTACCTCAACATCTCCGCCGTATGCAACAATTGCACTTTCCTTTTCCAAAGCAAGCTGTGTGTTTGCCTCTTTTAAAGACTCGTTTTCTTTTTTAAGATTTGCATAATCTTTTTTTAAGCTTTCGTTTTCCTTGCTAAGCGAGGACAAAGACTGTCTCACTCCTGCGGTTACCTTTTGCTCCTTTGTAATCTCTTTTTGATAATTGTTCTGGGTAAGCCCTGCAAAAAGTATAAGTATAAGTGCAAAAGAAAACAAAATCGCTCCGTAAATCCAAATAAATTTTGTGTTTTTCTTCATAAGGTCGCTCCTTTGTCCAATTTTCTTGAACATATCGTATAAAGCCGAAATTTGCGTTTTGCGCCGTTTTTACATTCCAATGTAAAATCACCTTGTCCCCGTCTCAAAAACCAAGCACAGAGGACGCATTTTTGGGCGTTTTATTTCGCAAAATTTAAAATTCATTTCGCTTTTTGTTTTTATTTCTTGCCCGAGAGGATTTTTAGTATTCTCTCCAATTCGTCGGCAGAATAGTACTCAATTTTAACCGTGCCCTTGTTTCCCTTGTCGGATATTTTTACATTGGCACCGAGGATTGAAGAAATCTTTTTTTCCACCGCATCAAAAGCCAGCTTCACACTTAGGTTTACCTTCTTTTTCTTCGGGGCGGGCTTTTCTTTTAGAATTTCCTCCGTTGCTCTTACGCTAAGGTCCTCTTCTGCAATTCTTTTTGCCACAGTCTCCTGCGTCTTCTTGTCGCAGGACAAAATAACCTTGGCGTGTCCGAGTGTTATTTTTCCGTCCCTTAAAAGCTCAAGCACCTTGGGACTTAAAGACAGAATTCTAAGCACATTTGCCACTGCACTTCGGCTCTTGCCCATCTTCTTTGAGATTTGCTCCTGAGTAAGCGAAAAGTCGTCCATAAGCTTTTTGTAGCCAAGCGCCTCTTCCACAGGGTTTAAGTCCTTTCTCTGCAGGTTCTCTATAAGGGCAACCTCCTGAGCCTGCATATCGGTCATTTCCCTCACAACTGCGGGAATTTCCTTTAAGTTTGCTCTTTTGGATGCTCTCCAGCGTCTCTCGCCTGCTATTATTGTATAAAAGCCGTTTTCGGCTTCCTTTACAATTATAGGTGTTATTACGCCGTGCTCTCTTATGGAATCGGCAAGCTCGTCTAATGCCTTCTCGTCAAAGTCCTTTCTGGGCTGTTCCCTGTTTGGCTCTATAAGAGAAAGCTTAATGTTTTTAACTGTGTCGCCTGTTTCTTTGGGCGATGCAATAACTATATCATCTGCTCCGCCTTCGCCAAAGAGAGCGTCGAGTCCCCTTCCGAGACCTTTTTTAGCCATTATGTATCACCTCTTCCGTTTGCCTTTATTACCTCCATGGCAAGATTCATATAGGAAGAGCTTCCCTTGGAGCTTTTGTCATATACATTTATCGGCTGACCGAAGCTCGGTGCCTCGCTTAGCCGTACATTACGCGGTATTACCGATTTGTAGAGCTTCTGTCCGTAGTACTTTTTGACCTCTCTTGCCACCTGCGAGGATAGGTTTGTCCTCGTGTCGTACATAGTAAGAAGCACTCCCTCAAGCTCAAGTGCGGGATTGAATGCACCCTTTATCTTGCGTATGGTGTTTGTAAGCTGGCTTAATCCCTCGAGTGCATAATATTCGCACTGAATAGGTATCAGGATGCTGTCTGCACACACAAAGGAATTTAGTGTAAGAAGACCCAGCGACGGCGGACAGTCTATAATGATAAAGTCGAAGTCTCCCTTTACCTCTTCCACTGCTTTTTTAAGAAGATATTCTCTCCTATCCTCCGAAACAAGCTCAATTTCGGCACCTGCAAGATTTATGTTTGAGGGGCAAAGATATAAATTGTGATAGTCCGTTTCCATAGATGCATCCTTAAGAGATGCCGAGTTTATAAGAACATCGTAAATGCTTAAGGATATTTCCTCTTTTGACACACCAAGTCCGCTTGTTGCGTTGCCCTGAGGGTCGGTATCTAAAAGGAGCACCTTTTTGCCGTACGAAGCCAGGCAGGAACTAAGATTTACGCTTGTTGTGGTCTTGCCCACACCGCCCTTCTGGTTGGCAACAGCTATACATTTGCCCATATTTTCACCTCTTTTTTGCGATATATTCTATTGTATCACATATTGAGGGAAATTCAAATAGTTTTTGTAAATATTTTTGTTGTTTTTAATAAGCGTCTTAAAACCTTAGGTATTTGTGGATTTATTTTTTAATGAGTGCCTTAACGCCTAGTAAATTTTTGTTTTTAATTATTTGGGAAAAGACCGCAAGGGGAGCCAGCAGCTGCTCCCCTTGCATCCCCAGCCGTCCGCTGTGAAATATGCAGGGAAATCAAAACTAAAAAGCCAAATCTTTATCGTCGCTGCGGACGCGAGTATTTACTCGCTTGTCCTCGCTAAACGGCAAATGTATAAGGTAACTTAAATTTACATTTGCCGTTTCCGATAGCTTTGGCTTTTTCTTTTTGCTTTCTTTTTCCTTGCATATTCCAAGGCGGATTTTTCTGCTTTTGGTTAGATAGTTCATGCTTTCAATTTTATTGTGCGTTTTGCAAATAGTTTTTCTATAAACTTTAAATTGAAGGCAAACTTACGATAAGCACAAACTAAAATTCCGCCTAGGGCTTTTGGCGTAAAGAAAACCTCTCTTAAAAACGCAGATACACCGCAAACGGCACTTGACCTATTCAGTTCCATTATTCAAGTGCCGTTTAGTGAGGACAAGCGGGCAAATGCCCGCCTCCGCAACGGCGGTAGGATGTGTGTTTTTAAGAGAGGTTTTTAGCCGTAAAAGGCCTAGCGGACGGGGAGGGGGCGTGGGGGTGACACCTGCAGGTCACCCCTACGGTCTTTTCCCAAATAATTAAAAATTAAAACCTTATAGGCGTTAAGGCACTTATAAAAAACATCCCCCTCCCCCTTTGTTCCACGTGGAACATTTTTAATCTGTTTTTAATGCATACAAAAACATTTAAAAAGCTGTCGCAGAAATGTTCCACGTGGAACATTCTGCGGCAGCAAAAAGAGGATTTGGCTATTTTACTATTCTTATGACATATTCATAGTAGCTGTCTGTCTCGTCCTTCTCGGCACTGGCTTCTATACCCTTTTCATTCATAAGATTTATTGCTTTGGCTATGGTCTTAAAAAACACTCTCACATCAGATATAGACCCCATCGCTTTTCTAGCGGAAAAATCTATTGACCCTTTCTTTATAATTTTGTCTACTATTTCTTCCGTTTGCTTTACTCCGAGACGCAAATCCGACGCACGCTTTGCAACATATATCATATCTTCTTCTTTTTCTAATCTTAACAGTGCCCTTGCGTGCCTTTCGGTAAGGTTTGAGTCACGCACAATCTCCCTTACAGACTGAGGAAGCTTTAAAAGGCGTATTTTATTGGCTATTGCACCCTGACTCTTTCCAAGCCTTTTGGAAAGCTCCTCTTGAGTTATATAGCATCTTTCTATAATCTCCTTGTAGGCAAAAGCCTCCTCCATAAAGCTTAGGTTTTCTCTCTGGATATTCTCCATAAGTGCAACTATTGCACTGTCTTCATCCTCCATATCCACGATTATTGCAGGCACCTTTAGTAGTCCCGCAAGAGCTGCAGCTCTTAGCCTTCTTTCGCCTGCTACCACCTCATATGTACCGTCTTTCTTTTTACGGACCGTTATGGGCTGGAGTATGCCGTACTGTCTTATGGAGTCGGCAAGCTCTCTTAAGGAATCCTGACAAAAAACCTTTCTTGGCTGACTCGGATTTGGCATAACAAGATGTATAGGAAGCTGACTTATACTGCCTGTGCCCGACGATGGCATACCCGTCATCTCACAGCCTGTAAACTGCACTTTCATCCTCTTTAGTAGTTCCATCTCTTTCCTCCGTTCGTGTTTTATACTGTAATTGTAACAGACAAAAGGAAAAAAAGAAACAAAAAGAGTTCGTTAAAAACAGACACAAAAAAATAAGAACCGCCCTATTTAAGCGGTTCTTTTGCAGGTTTGGGTGCTTTTCGAGGATATTTTGTCGGTGTGTGCGATATCTTTTTTATCACAACTATATTGTGGTTTAAATCTGTGTCGCTAAGGTCATAGCTCTCCACCCTTTCGAGCTTTCCTCCAAGAAGAGCTATTGCCTTTTTTGCTTCCTCTATTTCTTCCTGTGCCTTGGGGCCCTTTAAGCTAACAAACTCTCCCCCCACCTTTACAAACGGCAAACACAGCTCGCAAAGTGTGGTAAGGTTTGCAACAGCACGAGACACGCAAACATCGTATTTTTCTCTGTGGTCTTTATTTTGCCCCAGCTCTTCCGCACGAGAATGTATGGTTTTTACATCCTCTATGTTAAGAGCTGATATAACCTCGTTTAAAAAGGCTATTCGCTTATTAAGTGAATCCACGAGCGTGAGCGAAATCCCCCTATTTGCAATCTTTACAGGAAGTCCGGGAAAGCCCGCTCCCGTGCCCACATCAATTACACTCATACCGTCTTTTACTATGCCCTTTGAGGCATTCAATGAATCAAGGAAGTGCTTTATTGCCACATCATCCTCTTCGGTAATGGCGGTTAAGTTTACCTTCTCGTTCCACTCGGTTAAAAGGCAGAAGTATTTGTAGAAATCCTCTGCTGTTTTTTCGTCTATATTGTTTTTAATAAGTATACTTTTAAGTGCCAAGGTGTTCACCTCTTATATATTATTTGCCCTGCAAATACACCATAAGTACATTCATATCCGCAGGCGACACGCCCGATATTCTGGACGCCTGTCCCACAGATGCAGGGCGTATTTTCTGGAGCTTTTGTCTTGCCTCGATTCTAAGTCCGTAAACCTCACTGTAGTCTATATCAGATGGGATTTTACGCATTTCAAGTTTTTTGAACTTCTCCACCTGTTCGAGCTGTTTTTTGATATAGCCGTCGTACTTAATCTGTATATTAACCTGCTCGGCGGTATATTTATCGAGTATGGGTCTGTTATCATCGATGGGTGCAAGCACCTCATAAGAAAGCTCGGGGCGTCTTATAAGCTCACAGAGCTTGATACCCGTGGTTATGGGTGTGCTCGAATACTTTTCGAGAACCTCAAGCACCTTTTTTGTAGGTCCTACCGAAACCGAGGACACTCTTTTTATCTCATTTTCTATAGCTTCCTTCTTAGCGAGGAAATTCCTATATCTTTGGTCGGATATGAGTCCTATTTCGTAGCCCTTGGGAGTAAGACGCAAATCTGCATTGTCCTGACGAAGAAGAAGTCTGTATTCGCTTCGGCTTGTCATCATACGATACGGCTCGTTTGTTCCCTTTATGGTAAGGTCGTCTATAAGAGTTCCTATATAGGACTCGCTTCTGTCTAATGTAAACTCGTCTTTTCCAAGGCATATGCGTGCAGCGTTTATGCCCGCTATAAGTCCCTGTGCGGCAGCTTCCTCGTAGCCTGAGCTTCCGTTGAACTGACCGGCACCGAAAAGCCCGGGATGCTCTTTAAATTCCAGTGTTGCCTTAAGGGTTGTGGAATCTATGCAGTCGTATTCTATTGCATATGCGGTACGCATCATAACTGCATTTTCAAGTCCGGGCACACTATGGAGCATCTTTATCTGTACCTCTTCGGGAAGAGAAGAAGAAAAGCCCTGAATATACATTTCCTCGGTATCAAGTCCCATTGGCTCTACAAAGAGCTGATGTCTGTTTTTGTCGGCAAAACGCACCACCTTGTCCTCAATAGAGGGGCAGTATCTGGGGCCTACGCCCTCTATCATACCGCTGTAGAGAGGGGAGAGGTGCAGATTGTCTTTTATAATCCTATGGGTTTCCTCGGTGGTATAGGTAAGGTGGCAAAAGGCCTTGTTCTCGCCCTCGTCCGTAGTTTCAAATGAGAAGGGGACAATCTCATCGTCACCCTCTTGAACCTCCATCTTGGAAAAATCCACACTGTTTCTGTTTACTCTGGCGGGTGTTCCCGTTTTAAAACGCCTAAGCTCTATGCCTGCGTCCTCAAGACATTTAGCCAAATCATTTGATGGAAATACTCCGTCGGGACCGCTCTCGTAGCTCACATCACCGACTATTACTCTTCCTTTTAAAAATGTACCTGTGGCAATAACGGCACAGCGCACCTTAAAGCGTGCACCGATTTTTGTAAGCACACTCTTTACACTTCCGTCATCACCGAATTCTATCTCAACGATTTCTGCCTGTTTTATATGAAGATTGGGGGTGTTTTCCAGTGTGTGCTTCATTTCGTCCTGATATTTTCTTCTGTCGGACTGAACTCTTAAGCTATAAACCGCAGGGCCCTTGCCTTTATTTAACATTCTGGACTGAATAAAGGTCTTGTCGGCATTTTTGCCCATTTCACCGCCCAGTGCATCTATCTCACGCACAAGATGTCCCTTGGCAGTTCCGCCTATGCAGGGGTTGCACGGCATATTGGCAAGTGTGTCCATATTTATTACAAAAAGTATTGTAGAAACGCCAAGCCTTGCAGAGGCAAGTGCCGCCTCGCAGCCTGCGTGTCCGCCGCCTATTACGGCAACAGAGTATTCACCTGCAAAGTATTCTCTCATACCTTTTCCTCACTTTGTTATTTACCCACGCAAAAGCTGTGGAATATCCTATCTACAATCTCCTCCGCCACCGTCTGCCCTGTGATTTCTCCAAGAGACGATATGGCATCATTTACATCTATAAATGTCATATTATCTTCCATACCGCACTCTATTGCATCTATTGCAGAGGATAGGGCATCCTTTGCCTTTGTAAGCGAATCTATGTGGCGTACATTGGTGATAACGGCTTCTTCGCTCTGCGATATTTCACCAGTATCAAAGAGCATTTTTACCTTTTCACCAAGCTCACTAAAGCCAAGACCTGTTTTTACGGAAAATTCTATCACCTCGCCAAAGCTCTCAATAAGTGGCTTTGTATCCAAAACAAAACCATCTTCCGCCTTGTTTACAATGGCTATTGTAACCTTGTCCTTTAGTTTTTGTATTATATCAAAGTCGTTTTGGTCAAGCTCTCTTTTGGCATCGGTCACAAAAAGCACCAAATCTGCTCCCGTTATTACATCCATCGCCTTTTCTACACCGATTTTTTCTATAATATCGCATGTATTCCTGATGCCTGCAGTATCCGAGAGATTGAGCCTTACACCGCCAAGTGTTACACTTTCCTCTATTGTGTCTCTGGTAGTTCCCTCTATGTCGGTAACGATTGCTCTCTCTCCGCCGCAGATTAGGTTAAGAAGAGAGGATTTTCCAACATTGGGCTTTCCTACTATGGCACAGTTTATGCCGTCTTTTATAATCCTGCCGTCTCGGGCGGTTGCCAAAAGGCGTGAGCACATATCCCTAGACTCCTTAAGGGTGCTAAGATACTCACCGTCTGTAAGAGGCTCCAGGTCCTCGTCGGCAAAATCTATAAGCACCTGAAGGTGAGCCGTCAGGGTTATGAGCTTTTCTCTTATGACGTCTATCTTTTCCGAAAGCGAGCCTTTTAGCTGATTTACAGACACTCTGTGTGCCCCTTCCGTTTCGGAATTTATTATGTCTATTACAGATTCGGCAGAGCACAAATCCATTCTGCCGTTTAAAAACGCTCTTTTTGTAAATTCACCCGGCTCTGCAAGGCGTGCCCCTGCCTTTATAAGATTAGAGAGGATTTCTCTTGCGCTTATGGTTGAGCCGTGACAGCTTATTTCCACAACATTTTCTCTTGTGTAGGTTCTGGGAGAGAGCATAACCGAGGTTAAAACCTCGTCTATTACGCTACCATCATCTCTTATGGCAAAGCCGTGCAAAATAGTGTGGCTTTTTGCACCCATAAGAGTTTTTCCGTATTCATTTTTAAAAACCTTGTCTGCTATTTTCACAGCATCCGCACCGCTTACTCGCACAACGGATATTCCGCCCCGACCCGATGGTGTGGATACAGCTGCAATTGTATCGTCTGTTATCATAGTTTTTCTCCAACAAAAAAGGTTGCCGACTACCGATTATTCGGCAAGCCAATCGGCAACCTTTAGGTATTTTAAGACCATTCGACTCTTAATTAGATGCGTTAGTCGTTTTTAAGAGCAATAATAACCTTTCTTCTCACGCCCTGGCCCACGCTGTAGGTGGTAACCTTATCGTGATCCTGAAGTGTTGAATGGATTATTCTTCTCTCATATGCGTTCATAGGCTCAAGTGAGGTGCTTCTGCCGCTTTTTACCACCTTGGAAGCGAGCTTTTTGGCAAGATTTTCAAGCGCCTTTACTCTCTTCTCGCGGTAGTTTTCTGTATCCATAGAAACCTTAACAAAGCTAAGGTCTCCTCTGTTTACAACAAGGCTTGTAAGATGCTGAAGCGCATCTAAGGTTTCGCCTCTTTTTCCTATTACGGTGCCCATATCGGGGCCGGAGAGCTCAATTGCCATCTCCTTGCCTTCTTCCTTTATGTTCACGCTTACATCTTCTCCCATTATAGAGAAAACGCCGTCCAAAAATTTCTGTGCTCTTTTTGCGGTGCTGTCCTCGTAGCTTACTCTCACGAGGGCATCCTTTCCGCCAATGCCGAGAAAGCCCTTAGAGCCTTCCTCAATAACCTCTATTTCTACATCTTCCATACCAAGACCAAGCTCATTTAATGCAAGCTCGATAGCCTCTTCCTTGGTTTTTGCTGCCTTTTCTATAAAATTAGCCATATCTTAACCTCTTTTTTTCTTTTTCATATTATATCTTTTCATTTTTTCGTCAATCTTCTTCTGGATCTGCGCATCCTTAAATTCTATCTCCACAGCAAGCTTTCTGTTGTAGTAGTTATTTAAAAGTATATTCTGAATGAGCGAAAGAACATTGGATACTGTCCAGTAAAGACCAAGAGCCGCAGGGAAGGTGAATGTGAGCCAGAGTGTCATAAGGGGCATAAACACATTCATAGACTTTGTCATGGACTCTGCACCGTTTTCTGTGGGTGCCTTCTGGTCGGGCGAAAGAATTCTCTCTGCCTTTTTGGGTTTTTCTTCCCCTTCTTTTTTCTTGCTGTTCATCATTGTGGAAATTTTGCTTGTGAGATATGTTGTAACACAAGACAAAACGGGTATTACAAGAGCGGTAAGTGCTATAGCACCTGCTGTGCCTGCAAAAAATGCTTTAAGTTCCGTCCAGGGAGTAACAGCAAGGTCGAGACCGAAGAAATCAAAATTAAGCTTTCCGAGTTTTTCGGCAAGTGTAATCTGTGCACCTGCAACATTTTGACTAATGCCGTGCGAGCTTAAAAGGCTCTCTATCTTGTCTAAAGAGTAGCCCAGAACATACTGTGTAGGCTTCTGGATAACCTGATAAAATGCAATAAGTATGGGAAACTGAATAAGAAGAGGAAGGCATCCGCCCATGGGATTTACGCCATACTCCCTATAGAGCTTCATAGTCTCCTGAGACTGTTTTTCCTTGTCGTTTTTATACTTTTCGGTAATCTCCGCAATCTTAGGCTGAAGCTTTTGAGTCTTTGTCATAGACTTCTGCTGCTTTAGCGTAAGAGGGAGAAGAAGTATCTTAATAAGTATTGTAAATAAAATTATAGCTATACCGTAGTTTTCTACAAAACCGTAAATGAGATTGAGCATATAGCCGAATGCTCTGTAAATATAGCTCATTTCATACCTCCTATTTGAGCGGGTCATAGCCGCCATCCGAAAAAGGATGGCACCTTATTATTCTCCTGAAAGCCAGGTATGAGCCCTTTAGTGCTCCGTATTTTTTTATCGCCTGCAGGGCATAGTCCGAACAGGTTGGATAAAATCTGCAGCAAGGCTTTTTTAAGGGCGATATTCTTTTGCGGTAAAACAAAATTATGCAAATAAGAATCTTCTTCATACGATATCAGACTTTTCTATGCAGTATTTCATGGCAGATTTTGCCTTTAAATAGGGTACTCTCGCCATAGATGACCTTGCGGCTATTATAATATTGTAGCCACAGCGGGTTTGGGGCATGCATTCCCTGTAGGCAGCACGAATAAGCCTCTTTGCACGATTGCGGTCGTGTGCCTTTCCTACCGCCTTGGACACAGTAATGCCAAGACAGTTTTTTCCTTTGTTATTCTTGTAGTAATGAAAAACCATACAATCGGAAACAATTTTCTTTCCTTTTCTGTACGCATATAAAAACTCCCGATTAAGTTTAACGGTTCCTCTCATAGAATCACATCCTTGATTATACAAAAAACGGAACGGTCAGGGCTTCTTTGCATTCGTTACAAAGTCTTGGACCGTTCCCTACTCTTGTAGGATTGAATTCTCAATCGTTTATTGACTCATCAATGCTTAAGCGGATAAAACTTTTCTACCCTTTAATCTTCTGCGAGCTAAAACTTTTCTGCCGTTTCTGTCGCTCATTCTTGCTCTGAAGCCGTGAACCTTGCTTCTGTGTCTGACATTAGGCTGGAATGTTCTTTTCATTAACTCTACACCTCCTTACAAAGTACAGCTGTAACTTCCATATGACTGAGGAGTGCTCCTGCGTACTGAGGGCTCTCTCCATTTACATAAAATAAATTTGCCGACCAAAAATCACATTTAATTATATACTATCGTCTTTTGTTTGTCAACATAAATTTTACTCATCTTCCCATTTATTGCGTGTTATCCACATATTTGCCTTGGTTTTGGGCTTTTATCCCCATTTGACAGGGGCATTTTAACAATATATAATATAGTTATCACAAGTAAGGAGTATTTTGGGATGCGTCTTGACAGATTTTTATCAAACAGCGGCAAGGGAAGCCGCAAGGAAATAAAAGAGCTTTTAAAATCGGGCGTCGTTTCGGTTAACGGAACAGCCGTAAAGAAAGCGGATATTCACATAGACGAAAAAAGCGACACAATTTGTATCGGAAATGTACCTATTATATATAAGCCCTTTATTTACCTTATGCTAAATAAGCCTTCAGGCTATGTAAGTGCCGTGTATGACAAGCATCTTCCTGTGGTAACAGAGCTTGTGGACGAAAAATACTCCCACTACGATGTATTTCCTGTGGGAAGGCTCGACATAGATACCGAGGGACTTCTTCTTTTAACAAACGACGGAGATTTGTGCCACCGTCTTCTCTCGCCAAAAAGCCATGTAGACAAAACATATTTTGTAAGAAACAAAAAACCTCTTACAGAAAATGATATTAAGACATTTAAAGACGGTGTTACCTTAGATGACGGCTACAAAACAATGAGTGCGTCTCTTTCGATACTCCAAGATAGCTGCGAAGCTCTTCTTACCATACAGGAGGGCAAGTTTCATCAGGTTAAAAGAATGATGCAGGCAGTGGGAAACGAGGTTGTTTATTTAAAAAGGGTAAGTATGGGCACTCTCGAACTCGACGAAAAACTCCCACTTGGAAAAATACGCGAATTGACCGATGAGGAAATAGCACATCTGTGTCAAAAAACAAATAAATCAACAAAATATTAAGCCTTGTTTGTGCAATAACAACAAAAATTCGCCTGCTTTTTTGGACACAAAAAAAGCGATTATAGAATTTATCATACTTTTCTACAAATTCTGCCCGTTAAATTGTGCAAAAAGCCTAATTTTTTTCTGGAAAAAATTTTTTCACACAAAATTTAGTAAAGATTTTATGCAATCTGTATAATTTAATCCTTTTATTTTGGCACTTTAACTATTGGCATAGCTTAAAAAATGTGATACAATACTGTTAATAAATTTCCAGTTATATATTTTAGGAGGAAAAACAATGGCAAATTTAAGCTTACAGCACATCTATAAGAGATATGACGGCGGCGTTACAGCAGTTTCTGACTTCTGCCTTGAGATTGCAGATAAGGAATTTATCGTTCTCGTTGGTCCTTCCGGTT
Source organism: Clostridia bacterium (assembly GCA_045576175.1). Lineage (GTDB taxonomy): Bacteria > Bacillota > Clostridia > UMGS1810 > UMGS1810 > RGIG8748. The sequence goes on from JAZNFW010000035.1 coordinate 27,841, forward strand.
GCGGAAAGTCCACAACACTCAGAATGATTGCCGGTCTTGAAGAAATTTCTGACGGTGAACTCTACATAGGCGACAAGCTCATGAACGATGTTCCCCCCAAGGACAGAGATATAGCGATGGTTTTCCAGAGCTACGCTCTTTATCCCCATATGACAGTATTTGACAATATGGCTTTTGGTCTTAAGCTCAGAAAGGTTAAGAAGGAAGAAATCACAAAGAGAGTTAACGAGGCTGCTAAAATCCTCGATATCGCTCACCTTCTCGACAGAAAGCCCAAGGCTCTCTCCGGCGGTCAGAGACAGCGTGTTGCTCTCGGACGTGCTATCGTAAGAGAACCTAAGGTATTCCTTATGGACGAACCTCTCTCCAACCTCGATGCTAAGCTTCGTGTACAGATGAGAACAGAAATCTCCAAGCTCCACCAGAAGCTCCAGACAACATTTATCTATGTTACACACGACCAGACCGAAGCTATGACAATGGGTTCCAGAATCGTTGTTATGAAGGATGGTTTCATTCAGCAGATAGATACTCCTATCGGTCTTTACAATAATCCCAACAATATGTTCGTTGCAGGCTTTATCGGAAGCCCCCAGATGAACTTTACAGATTGCCTTGTTGGTGAAGATGGCGCAACTCTTACATTCGACGGTCACACAATTAAGCTTCCCGAAGGTCTCGCAACCAAGATTAAGGAAGCAGGCTGTGCAGGTAAGGAAGTTACTCTCGGTATAAGACCTGAAGATATGCACGACGAAGAAGCATTCTTAACATCTTCTCCCGAAAGCGTTGTTAACGCTCACGTTGAAGTTACCGAGCTTATGGGTGCGGAAACATTCCTCTATCTTTTAATCGGCGAAACAAAGTTCGTTGCAAGAGTTAACCCCAGAACAACAGCTCAGCCCCAGAGTGACATAAAGATTGCTCTTGACCTTAACAAGATTCACCTCTTCGACAAGGAAACTCAGGCTACAATTCTTAACTAATTGATTCAAGCTGTCTCTATAATCAAAGCTTAGCCTTTGTTTATCGGGACAGCTTTTTTCTTTGAAAGGACGCTACAATGAAGAAAAAACGCACACTTTTACTTGTATTAGTCATAGCACTTTTTTTAATTTTTGTTCTGCCAATGGGTATGGACTTTGTTAATATTCCTGTTTCCAAAAATGACACGCAGACTGTTGTTACATTAGAGGACGGAACATCTTCCTTTGGCATAGGTGCTGTTTTAAAGGAAAACGGACTTATAAGAAGTAAGCTTGCCTTTTTTGCAAAGGTGAAATTAAGTAAATACAACGGAAAATTAAGAAGCGGAACATACACTCTCTCGGAAAATATGTCAATAAGTGAAATGTGCGAAATCTTAAGTCAACCAAAGCCCGTGCGTCAGACAGTAAGCATTACATTTCCCGAGGGCTACTCTGCTCAGCAGATGGCACAGCTTTTAGAACAAAAGGGGCTTGTTTCCTCGGATGCCTTTTTAAAGGCTTTGGACGATAACTATGAGTATGAATTTATTGGCAAGATTAAAGATGGTGATTACGACTACAAGCTTCAGGGCTTTTTATTTCCCGATACCTACGAATTTTACACAGATTCAAGTGCACACGAAATTATAGACAGAATGCTTTCAAGATTTAGTGAAGTTTATCTTGGTATTTCGCCTGACTGCGAAGGTGTGTTTGATATTGTTGTAAAGGCATCTATGATAGAAAAGGAAGCCAAGCTAAAGAGCGAAAGAAAATTAGTTGCAGGCGTTATAGAAAACCGCATACAAAAAAATATGGCATTCCAGATAGATGCCTGCGTGCTCTATGCTGCAACAGACGGTATGTACAATAGGGAGGAGGCGGCCTTTATAGCCAAAAATATAAAAGAGCTTGACTCACCCTACAACACATATATGTATGCAGGACTTCCCGCAGGACCTATATGTAACCCCGGAGTTGAATCGCTTAAGGCGGCACTAAACCCCGAAAAACACAACTATCTATACTACCATACCGACACAAAGAAAAATGACGGCTCACATATATTTACCGAGACTTTCAATGCACACATAAACAGTATGAATTAAGTCGGAATGTAAAAAACTCAAAACACACTGCAGAGTACCTATGAGGTACTCTGCAGTTTTATTCGCCTTTTGGCGAGTGGTATTTGCGCTTGCAAGTGATATTGCTTCGCAGTGGTATTGCCTTCGGCAGTTTTTGGTTAGCCATTGGAGTATTATCCGAACCCGCCTCAAAATCAGCGTTTTCGGCATCTTTTGGCTTGTCGTCCTCGAAAGGCACAAAGTCTTCCTTCGTCCTTCGCACCAAAATCTATCTAAAAATGCTTGATTTGGAGGTCTTAAGAATTTTAAGATTAACAAAAATTGTTATTATCAAGCCAAAAGCACAGGTAATCCTGTCGGATTATCGAGCATTTTGGTGAAGATAAGGGCGATTTTTGCATCTTTAAATCGGAGTTCGGATAATACTCCAATGGCTAAGTGAAAAAGCGGGGGATATGTAAAAAAAATGCAGAATAAGCAAACTTATCTTTTTACTGAACTTACATGCTTGGGAATAGGAAAAAAATTCAGAATGAGCAAGCTGAACCGAAGCAAGCCCAGCTTGCGAGGGGGACCCGAAGGCGTACAAAGGTACGTCAGGAGGTGAAGTTTGCTTATAGCAAAAAGGTAAATAATAAAAGAAAAAGGTCTTTTTAAGACCTTTTTCAACTTATACATCAATCTATTTGTTTATCGAAAATTTTCTTTTTATCCTTATCCCGCCTTTTTGCGATCTGCTCTTTTTTTACATTCCCTTTTTACAATTCTATCCATCTTTTAGTTCCATCCGGCCACGCCTTAAAGTGCTTATTCATAAGCTTTGTCCACGGGTAACGCTCTCCGTGATGGTTTTTTCCTTTTATATCGTCCCATGTTATTTTTTCCACAGGGGTTTCTCTGTACATTAGTATTATATCTTCATATATGTATATAGAGAAAAATTTGTCCACACCCACCTGATTGTCTCTCTGGTGCTCAACGTGGTAATATATATAGCTTGAAATCATATCTCTTTCCAAGCGGTTTACAAGAAGATGTCCCTTCTTGTTCTTCTTTTTTCTTTGCCACTGGCTGTCATCCTTTGGCTCAAAGTAGTGGAATATCTCGGTAAGCTCTACCCAGTTTCTGCCGTCAGGCATTTTTCTTATACTGCCTTTTGTAAAGTCATCGGGCACTAATTCTTCGTGTGAAGTTTCAAAGTAGATTACTGCCTTATCTTCGTAGTAGGAGAGAGTAGCAGTGTTTACTCTCTCGTCGGGCAAAATCTCTATATCCTTTTTACCTATATAAGCAATATACATATGCTTTTTTATCATAATTTCACATCCTTAATTGCATATTTTAAATTTGCCCGTCACTTATATTTAGTGACGGGCATCTTTTTTAATTTGTTTCTTCTTTTGCTTCATCGGAGGGGATTTCTTCGTTTTCCTCTTCCTTTGCAGCCTTTGCAATACATACAACATTCACATCATCGGCAAGCTTCATAACCTTAACACCCTGTGTTACTCTGCCGAACATACTTATTTCCTCAACGCCGGTTCTTATTATTATACCGTCGGAGGTTATCATAAGTACATCATCGTCATCAGTTACAATCTTAAGGCCCGCTATAAGACCTGTCTTGTCGGTTATCTTGTAGCCTGATACTCCTCTTCCGCCTCGGAACTGGCACTTAAACTCCTTGATGTCGGTCTTTTTGCCGTAGCCGTTTTCGGTTACTGCAAGAAGCATTCCATCATCCTTTGTTACATTTCCGCCTATAACATAGTCGTCATCTTTAAGCTTTATGCCTATTACGCCGCTGGCACCTCTGCCCATAGCACGAACATCTGTCTGGCTGAACTTTATGCACATACCGTTCTTTGTGCCAAGGATTATGTTGTCGTCCTCTTCGGTTAATGCTACCTGTATAAGCTCGTCATCTTCTCTAAGTCCTATGGCAATAATTCCGCCCTTACGGTTAGAATCGTATTCATCGAGCGAGGTTTTCTTTACAAATCCTCTCTTGGTTATCATTGTAAGGTACTTGTCGCTTGCAAATTCGCTTATAGGAATTGTGGCAGTTACCTTTTCGCCCTCTTCTAAAGGAAGAAGATTTACAATGGCAGTTCCCTTTGCCTGTCTGCCCGACTCTGCAATTCTGTACGCCTTGAGCTTGTACATTCTGCCCTGGTTTGTAAAGAACATTATAAAGTCGTGCGAGGAAGCTGTAAAGATGTTTTCCACAAAGTCCTCTTCTCTGGTGGAAAGACCCGATATACCTCTGCCGCCTCTGTGCTGGCTTCTGTATGTAGCGGTGGGAAGTCTCTTAATGTAGCCGAAGTGTGTCATGGTTATAACGCAGTCTTCTCTTTCTATAAGGTCCTCATCGTCTATCATATCTATGGCAGGCTCAATGGTTGTAAGTCTTTCGTCGCCGTATTTGTCGCGGATTTCTATAAGCTCCTCTTTTATCTTTTCCATAAGTAGATTTCTGTCGGAAAGAAGTGCTGTATATTCCTCGCAAATGCCCTTTAACATATTGTATTCTTCGTCTATCTTTTCGCCGTTTAACTTCTGGAGCTGGGCAAGTCTCATATCAAGTACGCTCTGCGCCTGAATTTCGGAGAAGCCGAATTTTTCCATAAGTCTTTCCCTAGCATCATCATAGGAATTGCGGATTGTTTCTATAACCTCATCTATATTGGCTAGAGCAATCCTTAAGCCTTCCAAAATGTGCATTCTTGCCTGGGCCTTTTCCAAATCGTATTTGGTACGGCGTGTTACAATCTCCTCCTGGAAGGATATAAACTGCGAAAGGATTTCATTAAGTCCCATTGTTCTGGGCTTTCCGTCACAGATGGCAAGCATATTTATAGAGAAGCTGTCCTGCATTCTTGTGTATTTATAGAGCTGATTTAACACAACCTGAGGATTTGCATCTCTCTTTAAGAAAATCTCAAGCCTTATACCAACTCTGTCGGAGGAGTGGTCGTCTATATCGGAGAGTCCTTCTATCTTCTTGTCTTTTACAAGCTCGGCAATAGACTCAACGAGCATCTTCTTGTTTACCTGATAGGGAAGCTCCGTTACTATAATAGAAGATGTGCCGTCTTTTCTCTCCTCAATCTGTGCCTTGGCTCTTACTATAATCTTTCCCTTACCTGTAAGGTAGGCACTCCTTATGCCGCTTTTGCCCATAATGGAAGCCTTGGTAGGAAAGTCGGGGCCTTTTATGTGCTCCATAAGCTCTTCTACCGTGATGTCGGGGTTGTCTATCTTTGCTACAACACCGTTTAAAACTTCGGTTAAGTTATGGGGCGGTATGTTTGTTGCCATACCTACCGCTATACCCGAGCTTCCGTTTATAAGAAGGGTAGGAATTCTTGTAGGAAGAATTACAGGCTCTTTTCTCTTTTCGTCAAAGTTTGGCGCAAAGTCTACTGTGTTCTTTTCGATATTTTCCAGTATGGTGTTAGAGAGCTTGCTCATTCTTGCCTCGGTGTATCGGTATGCAGCCGGGGGGTCGCCGTCGACTGAACCAAAGTTTCCGTGGCCGTCTATAAGAGGATATCTCATAGAGAAGTCCTGTGCAAGTCGTACCATAGCATCGTAAACGGAAGCATCACCGTGGGGATGGTATCTACCGATAACATTACCTACTGTGGTAGCCGATTTAAAAAACGGCTTGTCCGATGTAAGATGCTCCTCGTGCATCGAATAGAGAATTCTTCTGTGAACAGGCTTTAAGCCGTCTCGCACATCAGGAAGAGCTCGGCTCACGATTACGCTCATAGCGTAGTCTATAAAAGCCTCTTTCATTCTTTTTTCTATGTCTATATCCACAATTTTCTGAGTATCAAAATATTCTTCAAAATGTGAATCTTCGTATTTTTTGTTCTTTGCCATTTTTTCCTCTCCTTTCCCCAAAAATTACACATCAAGATTTGTTACATACTGTGCATTTTCCTCAATAAAGAGTCTTCTTGGCTCAACCTCGTCGCCCATAAGAACAGAGAAGATTTTGTCTGCTCTTTCGGCATCCTCTAATGTAACCTTAAGCAGTACTCTGTTTTTGGGATCCATAGTGGTTTCCCAAAGCTCTTCGGGGTTCATTTCACCAAGACCTTTGTATCTTGATATATCTACCTTTGCATTGGCATCGCCGTCTTTTAGCTGTTCGCTTATTGCATCTCTCTCCTCGTCGCTAAATGCCACATGGCTCTTTTTGCCTCTTGTGAGCTTGTAGAGGGGTGGCTTTGCAAGGTAGATGTGACCTGCCTCAATAAGAGGAGTCATAAATCTGAAGAAGAATGTAAGAAGAAGCGTCTGGATATGTGCTCCGTCTACATCGGCATCCGCCATAATTATAACCTTGTCGTATCTTAATCTTTCCAGATTGAATTCGCCTGCAATACCTGTGCCAAGAGCCTGAATTACAGGTGTTAATTTATCGTTGCCGTACACCTTGTCGGCACGGGCTTTTTCTACATTTAGCATCTTACCCCAGAGAGGTAAAATTGCCTGATACTTACTGTCTCTTCCGTTCTTTGCACTGCCTCCCGCGGAGTCACCCTCGACGATATATATTTCGGTCTTTGTTGGGTCTTTTACTATACAATCTGTAAGCTTACCGGGAAGTGAGCTTGAGCCAAGCGGTGTTTTTCTTGTAGCTTCTCTTGCTTTTCTTGCTGCAATTCTCGCTCTGGACGCCAAAAGTGCTTTTTCCACTATGGCTTTTCCTACTTGAGGATTTTCTTCGAGGAAATCTGCAAGCTTTTCCTTAACCATATTTTCTACAAGAGTTCTCATTTCGGAATTGCCAAGCTTGGTCTTTGTCTGTCCTTCAAACTGAGGCTCTTCAAGCTTTACGGATATAACGGCAATCATACCCTCTCTTGCGTCCTCGCCGGTTAATTCTTCATTGTCTTTTAAAAGTCTGTATTTTTTTGCATACTCCACAAGTACCTTTGTAAGAGCAGCTTTAAAGCCTGTTTCGTGAGTTCCGCCCTCTGTTGTGGAAATGTTGTTTGCAAATGACTCTATAATTTCGTCATAGCCGTTATTCCACTGAATTGCAACCTCGGCAACAGAGCCGTTTCTCTCGCCCGAAACATATATTACATTCTCGTGCACATTTTCGAGGCTTTCTTTTCTGGACTTTTTGTCATTAAAAAGGTACGATACAAAGTTCTTTATACCGCCGTCATATTTAAGTTCCTCTTTTACTATCTCTTCGCCTCTTAAATCCGAAAATACTATTTCTATTCCGCCGTTTAGAAATGCCTGTTCTCTTAATCTCTTTAAAAGAACATCATATTCGTAATATGTTTCTTCAAATATATCGGGATCCGCCCAGAAGGTAACCTCGGTTCCTGTTCTGTCGGTCTTTCCGCACTTTTTTACCTCGCCCTGAGGTACACCGAGCTTGTAGCTCTGATGCCATATGTCTTCGCCGTCGTGAACAGTTACCTCGAGCTTTGTAGAAAGGGCATTAACAACCGATGCACCAACACCGTGGAGACCGCCGGAAACCTTGTATCCGCCACCGCCGAACTTACCTCCGGCGTGCAGAACTGTAAATACAACATCAATTGTGGATATTCCCATCTTTGGGTGAATACCGTGGGGGATACCTCTGCCGTTATCCTTTACGGTTACAGAGCCATCCTTATTTAATGTTACCTCAATTCTGGTACAAAATCCTGCAAGAGCTTCGTCTATACTGTTGTCCACAATTTCGTAAACAAGGTGATGAAGACCCCTTACGGATGTGGAGCCAATATACATACCCGGTCTTTTTCTTACAGCTTCAAGACCTTCGAGTACTTGTATTTGGCTTTCGTCATATTCTGTGTTATTAAACATAGGCTTTTGTCCTTTCTGTTATTTAAACTGCGGAAGTTTGAAATACTCTTTTATATTGTTTGCTCTTTTTAAAAGCGTTTGCGGAGAAATGGGGGATATGTAAAGCACGGTTTTACCCGTCTTGTTTATAATTACATAGGATTTTGGAAGCTCATCGTTTACACTAATTACCTCGTTTTTTTTCTGCCTTAAAAAATCCTGCGTTATTCTTGAGGTGGAGGATTTTTCCATATCCATTATTGCAACTATGTCTTTTATTTTAACTACTATATCTCCGCCTATATGCAAATACATAATTTTCTCCCCGCAAATTTTTTAAAAAATTTGCTCAGCTTTTCCGTTATCTACATAAAAATAGCTTCCCTTTCCGTCATCGGAAAGGCTGCGGTCAGTGCAGGTTATAATAACCTGCCTGCCCTTTATATTGTGAGTAAAGTATTCTCTCTTTTTTTCATCAAGCTCACTTAATACATCATCCAAAAGAAGTACAGGCTCTTCACCTGTTATATTTTTTATAATCTCGCATTCTGCAAGCTTTATCTTAAGTACGCCCGAACGGGTCTGTCCTTGAGAGCCGTATTTTCTTAAGGATTTACCGTCTAAGATAACATCAAAATCATCTCTGTGAGGACCTACCATGGTTATGCCTTTTTCAATATCCCTACTTAGAGATTCCTCTAATTTTTTTACAAAGGTCTCTTCATTTAAAAAGTCTTCTTTTATACTGGGGTTATATATAACAGACAAATTTTCATCATCATAGGATTTTAAAATCTTGTCTATTTCCTCCAAAGCTTCCTTTCGGTACTTAAAAAGAAGTACTCCGTACTGAGCAAGCTTTTTGTTCCATACATCAATTGTAGGGAGCATACTTTTGTTTTTTATAACATTGTTTCTCTGTTTTAGTACCTTGTAGTAATTTATAAGATAATTAAAATAATTAGGCTTTATTTGACTTATAAAAACATCAAGAAAACTTCTTCTTACTCCCGGACCGTCTTTTATGAGGTTTAAATGCTCAGGAGTAAATATTACCATATTGGCAACACCTATAAGTTCACTAAGTTTTTCTAAGCTTATTCCGTTTAGCTTTACTGCCTTTTTATCTGTAATATAGATATCTGCAGTATTATTTCTTCCCTTTGCTTCAAACTCAAGTTTTATGTGAGAATAATCCTCTTTAAACTTAATAGTCTCTTTGTCAAATGTGCTTCTAAATGATTTACAGGTGCAAAAATAGTAAAGTGCTTCTATAATATTTGTTTTGCCCTGTCCGTTAAAGCCGTAGAACACATTTTTTTCGGGATGAAACTTAATTATTTGTTTTTCATAGTTTCTGAAATTTTCCAAATAAATTTTTTTAATTATCATCTGAAACTACCTTAAGAGAAAACTTTTGTCCTTCATAATCTATATCTACTATATCACCGCTATAGAGCTTTCTTCCTCTTCTTATTTCTAAAGAGCCATTTACCTTTACATATCCTTCTGTAATAAGATATTTTGCATCGGCTCCGTTTTCTGTGATGTTTGCAAATTTTAAAAGCTGGTCTAATTTTATAAATTCTGTTGTTATTTTTATGTTTTCCATATTTTTATCCCTTTAATCTTATAGGAAGAACCATATAGATAAATCCGTCGCCCTCTGTGGGTTTTATTACGCAAGGGCTCTGAGCGGTGTTAAATTCAAACACAGCTTCTTCGTTATCTATTCCTCTTAGTGTGTCTGTAATAAGCTTTGATGAAACACCAATCTTTAAGTTTTCACCGTGGTGCTCAATAGGCATTGATTCGTCAAAGTTACCTTTTTTGGATATACATTCAATTCTTAAATTATTTTCTTCAATATTTAAAATTATAGGAATTTTAGGGTCATCATAATTTATGATAATTGATGCTCTTTCCACCATATCAAGAAGATTTCTTACATTTGTCTTCATTGTGATTGTGGAATCCTTTGGTATGAATTTGTTGTAATCCATAAATTCACCCTCTAAAAGACGGGAATTTATTATAAAGGTATCAAAATTAAACATTACGCTGTTTTCACAAATCTTAATTTCCACAATTGTTGAATCGTCTTTTAATATTTTTAAAAGCTCAGAAAGTGCTCTTCCGGGAATTACAAAAGAAAAATCTTCATAATCCGTTTCGGGTATAATCTGATTTCTAAGTGCCAATCTGTAGCCGTCTATGGAAACTACCTTAAGATTACTCTTTGTAATTTCAAATTTAGAGCCTGTAAGAATAGGACGGCTTTCATTATTGGAAATTGCAAAGATTGTATTTTTAATTACATTCTTTAAATCCTTTGAATAAATTTTAAAGCTTTCTCCGCTTTCTAATTTTTTAATTTCTGGATAACCTTCGCTGGATAAATAAAGAATGTTGAATTTTGTATTAAGGCAGTTTATTTTAAGTTCATTTTTAGAAATTGTCTGAATTTCTACAGGACCGTCGGGGAGCTTTCTTACTATTTCCGAAAAAATCTTTGCATCTACAATTAAACTTCCTTCTTCAAATATATCTGCATCGAACACACTTTCTATAGAAAGGTCAAGGTCGCTTCCGTTCATTCTTACTTTATCCTTGGCTTCTATCTTTATGCCCTTTAATATGTCTATGGCACAAGCGGAGTTAATTGCTTTAGAAACAATCGAAATTGAATCAAGCAAAATTTTCTTGTCACATGTAAACTTCATAAATTTCATTCCTTTCTTAATGCG
>JAZNFW010000036.1:0-2278 GCA_045576175.1 Clostridia bacterium
ACATGGCTACGATCCGACTTAGCTATGCAGTATATGTCCCAGAGCTTTCGTATAAAGGACCCCGAAATCAAGGATTTGTTTCTTGATATCGCAGCAGAGGAGCTTAGCCATCTGGAAATGATTTCGCAAACAGTCAACCTATTAAACGGACACGATGTAGATGCTGCCAAGGTTCCAAGTGGAGAAATCCAGACTCATGTACTCTTTGGACTTAATCCCGGTCTTGTAAATGCGTCGGGCTATTCGTGGACAGGAGACTATGTAACGGTTACAGGTGACCTTTGTGCAGACCTTCTTTCCAATATTGCATCCGAGCAGAGAGCCAAGGTGGTATATGAGTATCTGTATCGCCAAATCACCGATAAAAAGGTGAGAGAGACTATTGACTTTCTTTTAAATCGTGAGGAAGCTCATAATGCGATGTTTAGAGAAGCATTCAACAAGGTGCAAAATACAGGCTCAAACAGAGATTTCGGTACCACGCAAGCGGCAAAAATGTATTTCAGTATGTCCGAGCCGTCACCTGCGGATTCTCCGCTTTCCGGTGTGGACGGAAAAAAACCGTCATTCAATTAGTAAGAAGTGCTATTCCCATATACAAAAGGGGGTAGCACTTTTTTATATTAAATCTGCAAAATAAAAATTTTTATTTACTTTTTCTAAAAATATGATATTATATAATATAAGGAAAAAACATTTTTATTCAGGAGAGTTACTATGGAAAAATTAACAAAGAGATATGGTCTTTTGACTGCAATTTGCATGGTTGTAGGAACTGTAATAGGCTCGGGTGTTTTCTTTAAAGCACAGAATGTTCTTGCGGCTACGGGTGGAAATATGCCTCTTGGTATAGCCGCTTGGGTTATCACAGGACTTCTTATGATTATTTGCTCGTTGCAGTTTGCAGTTATGGCGACTAAGTACGAAAAAGTCAGCGGTCTTGTTGACTATGCCGAGGCAACCTGCGGAAGCGGATTTGCATATTATCTTGCTTGGTTTATGGTAAATGTATATTATCCGGGAATGACTTCAGTTCTTGCCTGGGTTTCTGCAAGATATCTGGGTGTTCTTTTTGGATGGAGCATGGTAGGACCCGAGGTTATGGCACTTGCGGGATTTTTCCTCATATCCTCTTACACGATCAATGCACTTTCGCCCAAGCTTGCCGGTAAATTCCAGATAAGTGCTACAGTTATTAAGCTAATTCCCATCATCCTAATGGCAATTGTGGGCACTGTTGTGGGTCTAGCAAACGGCACACTTACAAACAACTTTACTTCTGTAGTTACAGAGGCTGTTGGCGGCAGTGCAAGCAGCGGACTTTTTGCAGCCATCGTTGCTACTGTTTTTGCCTACGAGGGTTGGATTGTTGCTACATCCATCAATGCCGAACTCAAAAATCCAAAGAAGAATCTTCCTATTGCTCTCATAATCGGTTCGCTTATTGTTGTGGGTGCGTATGTTTTCTATTTCATAGGTGTGGCAGGCGGTGCCAAGAGCGAGGTTCTCATAAACGAGGGTGCAACAACGGCATTTACCAATATCTTTGGCGGTGTAGGTGGAGCACTTCTCAACATTTGTATTGTAGTTTCGTGCCTTGGTACATTAAACGGTCTTATGGTTGGTGCAACTCGTGGTATGTATGCAATTGCCGCTCGTAATGACGGTCCCATGCCGGAAACCTTCGGTCAGGTGGATAAGGCTACAAATATGACCTCGAATTCTGCTATCTGGGGACTTTTTGTATGTGCTTTGTGGCTTGTATATTTTTATGGTGCCAATCTCACAGAAGGCTGGTTTGGCGTTTTTGACTTCGATTCTTCGGAGCTTCCTATAGTTACTATCTACGCGATGTACATACCCATTTTTATCGCATGGATGAAAAAGGAAAAGGATATGGGCGTGTTTAAACGCTTTGTACTTCCCATAACTTCTATAATCACTTGTCTCTTTATGGTGTTTGCCGCGGTTTACGCTCACGGCATTACACCTTATCTGGCAGCAAAGGCAGAGGGAAATTTTTCCTTCCCGGTGCTTTTCTATCTTGTTATATTTGCAGTGATTATGCTTGTGGGAGCAATTTTCCATAAACCCCAAAATAAGAATTAATTAATAAAGATCCCTTGCGACATTGGAAGGGATTTTTATGTTAAATGTCGCTTTCTGATGTTGTAATTGTGCATTAATAATAGTATAATTAACTTAAAGTTGTACTAATGCGAAAATCGTCTAAAGAGAATGCACCTTAATCGTTCACTAATTATAAAAAGGAGAGAGA
>JAZNFW010000037.1:0-3138 GCA_045576175.1 Clostridia bacterium
TAAGCGAACTTCGCCTCTCGGTGTATCTTTATACACCTTCGGGTCCCCCTCGCAAGCAAAGCTTGCTTCGGCTTAGTTCGCTTATTCTGCATCTTTTTTTACATCCCCGAATTGTTACTAATTACAAAATAAAAAACAAAACCCCGCGGTCGTACTCATCTAAAAACTTTTAATCTGTAACACTTTTTCAAAACACACATATTATATATTGAACACTTAAAAACCGCACCCCGGGCTCAGCCTTGCGGTGCTCTCTATTGGGAGGAATTATAATGGGTGAAAAAATGCTTTCCGGATGCAATAACGGCTGCGGCTGCACAGGCGGTGCCAATTGCAACGGCGGTGATACCTGCATAGAAACCAAAAAGGTTTATGACTCTTGCAGGGACAAAGAATGTATCGAAAACTTAAGAGTATATCTGACAGAGGCAGGTCAGTGCCTTGTTGACAGAGCAATAAGCGTAAAGGCAAAAAAAGCGGAAATTATCCGCATATATTCCGATGTGGAGCCGGTTCAGTTCAATCGCGGCTATTACTCGGTAGACCTTCGGTTCTTCTTCCGCATCACGCTTGATGTGTTTACAGGTATGGGAAGACCCAGCACTGTTGAGGGTCTCGCAGTGTTTGACAAAAAGGTTATTCTTTTCGGCTCCGAAGGAAATGCAAAAACCTTTAGTTCCAAGTATAAGTATGACGACGCGGATGTACAGTATTGGCAGAAAAACAATCTTCCTGAGGCACACATTGATGTGTGTGCCAACAACACACACAAAAAACTTGTTTATTATACACAAAACTTTGTCCGAGTGGGCACAATTCTATTGACTTTTACGCATAGAAATAGTACAATATAGTATGTATAATTGTTTATACTGTGTCTTTGCACCCTTTTGTATGTGAGGAGATAAAATGAAAAGCAAAAAAATTCTAAAAACATTGGCTCTGACAGTTCTCGGAGTGGTTGTTGCCGCCTTGGTTTTTCTGGGCGTCCGATACAGAAATACTGTCAGACTAGTATTTAACTGGGAAAACCTTGTTTCCTTTGTTAACTCACTTAGATACGACAAAGAGGACATAGAGAGCCAGATGGTAGAAAACAAACAAAAGATGGAACAGTTGGCAGAAAAAGACCCCAATATAAACATAAGAGGCGACCTCACGGAAGAAGAGCAACAGGCTCTAAAGGACGGGCTCATTACAAATGAGCAGGCTATAGCCATAGTAAAGGGCGATACCACTTTAGAGGAGATACTAAAGCAGCAAGAACCCGAAAAGGAAGAAAAGCCTAAAGAGGAAGAGGTTACACAGCCTGTAGTTCCCGAAGTGCCGCAAGATAGAGCCTCGGAGATTATTGCAGAGCTTTATGTTTTGCAAGCGGACTTTATAAGCCGTCTGGAAGCTATTGGCGACAGAGCGTACGAGCAGTACAAAGCAACTCGCTACAACAGAGATAAGATTATGTCTATTGTAGATAGCTACACAGGCGAGGTTCATGTACTTGAAAGCGAGTGCGACAAAAAGGTCAGAGAACTTGTGGCAGAACTCGAAACAGAACTAAAAAAGGTCGGCGGCGATGTTTCGGTGGCGAAAGAAATTCACAAATACTACTACAAGGAAAAAGGACTTAAGAAAGCATATTATTTAGATCGTTTGAACGACGAAGATTACAAGTAAAACAGGGAGGAATTGCATATGAAAATCACATCAAGACTTTTGGTCGCAATTTTGGCGATTGCAATGGTGTGCATAATCCCCATGTTCGCTTCGGCTGCTGCCGTTTCGGACTTTGTGGATTTTCCTGCAGGCACATGGTCTGCAGATGCACTTACTGCTGCGGTCAACAATGGTCTTATCGAGGGTAAGGCACCAAACATAATAGCACCAAAAGACAATATTACAAGAGCGGAGGTAGCAGCTATCATAAATCGTGCGTTCGGCGCTACGGTTAAGGCAGACATATCAAAGTATGTCGATGCTGACAGCTCAAAATGGTACTACGGCGAGCTGCAGAAGGCTGTGAATATGCAGACAATCCAGGGCGTGAGTGAAAACGAGCTCAATCCCGAGGGCTACATAACAAGAGAATCCGTATTTACCATACTGGCAAGAGCTATGGTACTCTCCGATACAGATGAAACCAAGATGATGACTTTCTCTGATGGAGCGTCTGTTTCGTCATGGGCGAGACCGTATGTTGCGGCGTTTGTTAACCGCGGTTATGTAAACGGAAACGAAACACACTCATTAAACCCCCAGAGCTATATCACAAGAGAAGAGTTTGCGCAGGTTATGCACAACATATTTGATGTGTATATTATGGGTGAAAAGGATGTCCTTTCCGATGCTACATACGGCACAACTATTGTGAGAACTCCAAATCTCACTTTGGAAAACCTCGTGATAAACGGCGACCTCGTTGTTGCAGACGGAGTAGGAAGCGGCAATATAACCTTAAAGAATGTAAAGGTTACAGGAAGAATTCTCTTCCGTGGTGGTGAAGGTAAGGTTACATTAACTAAAGTTACCTGCGGAGAATTTGTAATAGTTCACGACGTAAACGGCACGGTTAACTTTAATAACTATAAGACAGAAGCTGTGTTTAAGGGCATAGTTCTCGACACCAACGCTACTTTCCTTAAGAGAGTCGGCGGCAGCAGCGGTGGTACTACAACAACAGAATACACAATTACATTCAACGGCAATACATACACAGTAAACGCAGGCAGTCAGATAGGCGATGCTGAGGATAGCCTTGGCAACAAGCTTTCCGACGCAGTTGCAGCATACAGCGCACCTGCAGGCTACACAAATGATGGTGTTAAGAAGGTTGGCGTAGATGGCAAGGTAGAGCTTACTTTGGTTGCAAGCGAAAACTTAGAACTCGAACCTAACGACACCCCGATTCCTTACGACGTTATATATAACGGTAACGGCGGTACAGTAAACGGCGAGACTGAATACCCAGTAGAAGGTGCATTCAATGTAGAAACCGCTTACACTCTTCTTGGCGAGAGCGACCTTACAATAGTAAGAAGCGGCTACACCTTTGGTGGTTGGTACACAGATACAACCTACGCTACAGAGGTTACAAGCATAGCTTTGGGCACTATAGGTAACCAGACAGTATATGCAAAGTGG
>JAZNFW010000038.1:0-10265 GCA_045576175.1 Clostridia bacterium
AGATAATCTGTCTTGTCCGAAATCACAATATAGCCCTCTCCCGTATATGATGTGAGATATCTCATATTTTTGGGGTCGGTAACTATGAGAGAATCTTTGGAATTTTCCTTTAAGTATTCTTTTATTTTAGAAAGTCTTTTATTCATCTATTCTCCTTTGGGGCACTTTTGCAAAGGTGCATTACGGGGCACTCGTGGCAAAGAGGTTTTCTGGCAGTACATACCGCCCTACCGTGATAGACAAGCTGGTGGCAAAACCTTGCGGAAGAAGAGGGGTTTACTATCTTTTTGAGCTGGAATTCTATCTTGACAGGGTCCTTTGAATCTGCAAGACCAAGCCTGTTGGAAAGCCTTATACAATGAGTGTCCACCACTATACAGGGTTTTGCGAAAATATCGCCTAATATGAGATTTGCCGTCTTTCTGCCAACTCCGTCCAGAGACAAAAGCTCATCCATAGTATCCGGTATTTTGGAATCGTATAACTCCACAATTTTCTTTGAAGATGCTATGATGTTTTTTGCCTTGTTGTGATAAAAACCGCAGGGCTTTATTATTTGTTCAAGTTCTTCTAAATTGGCATTTGCAAATTCTTCGGGACTTTTGTAACGCTCAAAAAGAGATTCCGTAACGATATTTACTCTGTTATCGGTACACTGTGCCGAAAGCTGCACCGCCACGAGAAGCTCGTGATGCGTTGTATAGTCCAGCGAGCATTTTGCATCGGGATAAACTCTATCGAAAACTTTTTGGATTTCTAAAGCTTGCCTCTTTTTACTCAACACCAAGAACAACCTCTACTTCCTCAAGCTCGGTATCCTCAAGCCTTACACCCGCAGGAAGAGGTGCAAGCTTTACCTTTATCTTTGCACCGTCTTTTACATACGAAACTCTTATTTCCTCTGTCTTTAATTTGTCTATAGGGTCTGCCACAGTTCTTGAGCCGAGTATATTTGCCTTTTCGGGTGTTACGGACTTTACGGTTACCTTCTTGCCTGCAGCTGTGGTTTTATCAGACAATGTAACGCTAACGGGAACCTCTTTAAGACGCAAAATATTGCACGAAAGCTCTACATACGAAATATTGCGGCTTATACTCTTGTCCTCTATGAGATTGCCGGCGGAATCCGTAAGAATGATTTTGTATCTTCCGCTTTGTGTGTCCCTTTTGCCTGCAATATCTACAATAACCTGTGCTTTTTTTATTTTTTCCACAATGCTTTTTGCACCTGTAATGCGGATTTTATCTGTTGAATATTCTATGGTGTCATATATATAGCCGTCCGCCGGTGTGCCCTTGGTTTGAACATCTATATCCATCTCTCGCGTTATTACGCTGTCCACCTGCACAACTGCATTGTAGGGGTCCTTGGACTCAAGCGTAACTCCGGAAACATCAAAGCTTACGGTTATGGGTATCTTGTGTGTTCCTGCCACATCTACATCTGCCATATTTACTGTGCACGACATTGTGTTTTTTGTAACCTTGGCAAGAACTGTTCTTTCACCCTTTACGGTTACATCCACAGTGTCACTGCTCTTAGACAAAACAGCAAGTTTTCCGTTTGTTATTTCATCGGAATAGCGGACATAGTTTATGGGTACATCTTTTATGGTGGTTTGGAATACAGGCTCTGTCTCATAAACCACATAAATCCAGATTACTATTGCCGCAAGAAGCGAAATAGTGAGTGTAAACCAGTTGGAATCAAAAAGCTTTTTCATACCTTTTTCACCATCCAATCCGTTAGTTTGCCCATAAGAGTCTTTTTCTGCTCGGGATTCTGGTTGTCTCCGTTTCCAAATGCCGTTATGATGATATTCTTAAGCTCATCGGCTGTGATGTTTCTCTTAAGAACACCATCCATAGAAACAGATATTTTGCCTGTTTCCTCCGACACAACAATAGAGACGCAGTCTGCAACCTCGGAAACACCGATTGCTGCTCTGTGTCTTGTGCCAAGCTCCTTGGAAAAGCTGTTGTTCTGTGTAAGCGGCAAAAAGCACGCCGCCGCCTTGATTTTTTTCTGGCTTATTATAACGGCTCCGTCGTGAAGGGGTGTGTTGGACATAAATATGTTTATAAGAAGCTGTGACGAAATCTTAGCATCGAGCATAGTGCCTGACTTCATAATATCGCCAAGCTTGGTTGCCCTCTCGAGTATTATAAGGGCACCGATCTTTCGCTCTGCCATATAGCTTGCAGCCTCGCATATGTCATCTGCCATATCCTCAATTTCATCGGTGGAGTTAAATAGCTGTCCTGTTGTGTTACCTATTTTTTCCAAAGCTCGTCTTATCTCGGGCTGGAACATTATGATAATTGCCAGAACGCCTACCTGAAGTGTACTGGAAAGAAGAAAGCTTATTGCGTTTAAGTCAAGCCAATCTGCAAGCTCCGAAGCAATAACAAGGGCTACTATGCCCTTTACAACCGGGTATGACCTTGTTTGCTTAACGAGTCTTATAACGCCGTATATAACTAAAGCAACTATAAGTACATCCAGTACATCTCTTATTCTTATAAGTGAAAGATTCTGTATAAGAATTGTCCAGATTTCTGCCATATTTAATATTCCCCTTTCATCAGATTAAATATGTCTATGATTTCCTTTTTATCCAAATCCTTGTAATCCGGTAGGATTCGTTTTCCAAAGAAAGTGCACTTTTCTGCCATAAGCTCAATATCCGCATCTGTAACCTCTATGCCAAGCTCAGAAAGTCTCACGGGCATTCCTATGGATTTAAAGTACTCTTCCATCTTTTCTATACCGAGAAGTGCGGTTTCTTCTGCCGTGTCTGCCTTTACTCCCAGGGCCTCGGTTGCAAGATATGCAAATCTTTCGGGGTTGTATTTATACACATATCTCGCCCACGCCGGATACACAACACTAAGACCTGCTCCGTGGCTTACAGAGTCAAAAAGTCCGCTTAATTCGTGCTCTATCTGGTGACAGCCCATAAAGAACTGTGTTCCGCATCCTGTAAGGTCGTTGTGAGAAAGCGATCCTGCCCACATAAGATTGGCTCTCGCCTCGTAATTGCATGGGTCCTCGAGTGCCTTTTTGCCCGCTTCCATAACAGTTTTTATCACGCCAAACGCCATCTGGTCTGTAATGGCAAACGTCTCGCCCACTGTAAAATATCTCTCCAGTGTGTGCATTAATATATCCACTATACCGCAAGCGGTCTGATAGGGATTTACGGTGTATGTAAGACAGGGGTTGCATATAGAAAATAAGGGTCTATTGAACTTGCTTCCAAAACCTCTTTTGAGAAGAGTCTCATCGTGGGTTATAACGCTGGAAGCACTCATCTCGCTGCCCGATGCCGACAGAGTAAGAACTGTTGCCACAGGCAAAGCTCCCTTAGGCACAGCAGTTCTCATATGAAATTCCCAAGGGTCAATATCTGTAACCGCCCCGTGTGCTATAAGCTTGGCAGAATCTATTGCACTGCCGCCGCCTACCGCAAGCACAAGCTCCACCTTGTTCTCCTTGGCAATCCTGACTCCCTCTTTTACAAGCGAAAGCTTAGGATTTGGCTCTACTCCGCCAAGCTCTACAAAGTCTATACCGCTTTTTTTAAGCGATGATGTAATCTCATCATAGAGACCGGATTTTTTTATAGAACCCTTTCCGTAATGAAGAAGTATCTTGGAAAAGCCATACTGCTTTATGATATCTCCAACCTGATGATGTGTATCCTTTCCAAATATAACTCTTGTAGGAACATGGTATTCAAAATTCTGCATACATACTCCCCTTTCGCAAATTACTTTTTGTTCATAAATGCCTCATATAGCATTATACCACAAGCGACGGAAACATTCAAGGATTCTGCGTTATTTGTCATAGGAATTGTGATTTTGTGTGTGCAAAGCTTTTCTACCTTGTCCGATATGCCGTTTGCCTCGTTGCCCATAACTATTACGCATTTGTCGCCGTATGAGAATTCCTTTGGCGTAAACTGTCCGTTTGGAAATGTTCCAAGTATATCAAAACCGTTTTGCCCAAGTGTTTCCAAAACAGTCCCGTTGTCTCTGTGTATCTTTGCACCAAAGATTCCCGACATTGTTGAACGAAGCACCTTTGGGCTTAAAACATCTGCACAGCCCACCGAAAGTATGATGCCATCTATTCCGAAAGCGTTGGCACTGCGTATGATTGTGCCCATATTACCGGGGTCAGAAACGCTATCTAAATAAAGATAGGTTCCCTTTTTCAAATCGATATCTTCGTTTTGGCAAAAATTATAGCTTGCCACGGCTATTATACCCTGAGATGTAACTGTTGTCTGCAAAGTTGAAAAAACCTTTTCAGGTATTTCATACACCTTGATACCTTGTGCGAAATCCGGCTTTTTGAAGCCCTCCGACACGAGTATGTATTTTATATCCGCACCGCACATAACGGCATCTCTTATAAGCCTCTCGCCCTCTAAAATGAACATATCGAGCTTTTTTCGTCCCGCTGCGGTATGGAGTTTTTTTGTTTGTTTTATAATTAAGTTAGAGGAACTTTCTATTCTTAACATAACATCCTCCCCAAATATCAAAAGGGGCTGTCTCCATATCCAAAACTATGCATAAACCTTATGTGCAAACGGCTTTCCTTGTGAAAGTCCTGAAGCAATAATATGCAAAAATTTTGTTTATAGAGACAGCCCCTTTAAAATCAAATTAGTTTAAAGCAGCGTTAGCCTTCTCTACTAATTCAGCAAAGGCTGCAGGGTCTGCAATTGCAATCTCGGAAAGCATTTTTCTGTTCATATTGATTTCTGCCTTCTTAAGACCGTTCATAAACTTGGAATATGTTGTGCCGTTTAATTTGCAAGCAGCACTTATTCTTGTAATCCAAAGCTTTCTAAAATCTCTCTTCTTCTGCTTTCTGCCGATATATGCATATGACAAGGACTTCATTACTGCCTGTTTTGCAGTTCTGAAAAGCTTGCTCTTAGCACCTCTGTACCCTTTAGCGAGTTTTAAAACTCTCTTATGTCTCTTTCTAGTAGCCATAGCGCCTTTTACTCTAGCCATCTTAATACGCCTCCCTCAATTTTATTTATAAAGTATCAGTCTCTTGATTGTAGCTGCATTTGCCTTAGAAGCATATGCCTGCTTTCTTAAAGCTCTCTTTCTCTTTGTAGGTTTCTTTGTTAAAATATGTCTTCTAAAAGCCTGGTTGAGCTTAACTTTACCATTCTTTGTAAGACCGAATCTCTTTGCTGCTCCTCTGTGAGTTTTAATTTTGGGCATTTGATTTACACTCCTTCCGAAATTTAAGTACTTGTTTATTTGGGTGCGACTACCATAGTCATATTTCTGCCTTCGAGCTTAGCGGCTTTCTCCACAGTTCCTGCATCGGTCAAAGCCTGTGCAAACTTTTCGAGCAAATCCATACCAAGCTGTGCGTGATGAAGCTCTCTGCCTCTGAATCTCACGGTAATCTTGACCTTGTCACCTGCTTTTAAGAACTTGACTGTCTGATTAACCTTGGTATTGAAGTCGTGAACATCTATAGAAGGAGTAATACGAATCTCCTTGATGTTTACAATACGCTGATTCTTTCTAGCTTCCTTCTCTCTCTTGCCCTGTACGAACTTGTACTTGCCATAGTCCATAATCTTGCATGCAGGGGGTTTTGCCTGCGGTGCAATAAGAACAAGGTCCATATTCTTTGCATCTGCCTTTGAAAGAGCATCTGCAAGAGAAAGTATGCCGAGCTGGGAACCGTCGGAATCAATGACTCTGACTTCTTTTTCTCTGATTTCATCATTAATCAACATTTCTTTGTTACTGATGACAAAGCACCTCCAAAATAAAATATCATATTGCAAATCCGCTTTTTGCAAAAAGAAAAAGTGGGCGAAATCCACCCACTTATACACAAAAATACAAGTTATCTACCTTACTGATACCTTGAAATCGTAAGGTGAGAGATGGACCTCTGCTTTGCTTTACCCAAATATATTACCACCTTTTTCACAACTTGTCAAGTGTTTTTTGCGTATTTTTTTATAGATCAACCAAGGCAAAAAAATATGGAAAGA
This sequence comes from Clostridia bacterium, assembly GCA_045576175.1. GTDB lineage: Bacteria > Bacillota > Clostridia > UMGS1810 > UMGS1810 > RGIG8748. The sequence continues at coordinate 6,051 of JAZNFW010000038.1, forward strand.
GTGAGCTTTCGTTTTTATAAATAATACCCCGTATAGCTTGCGGCGTCTACCGTGAATATGCCCATAAGGCAAGGCGTTTCGTTGGATAGTCCTATTACATAGAGGGTGTTGTATTTGCCCTTTTGAACCCTTTGGTTGGGCATTATGAGTTTGAGAGTTCCGTCGCCGACCTGACGGAATCTGAATTCGTAGTTATCGGGGGTCATACATATATAGCGGCTCACCTCAAGATAATCTATGCCGCCTAATATGTCGTGTCCGTTTGCACTTACATCAAGGCTCGAAAGATTGGGTGAAAGATGGCATACCCTCACATGGCCGTACTCGGTGTCTTTTCTCTCCGTAGGCTCCATTATGCCGTATGCCATTGTGCCTCCGTCCGAATGTACCGCCGCAACGGTATATACCTCGCCGTGGCCAAGCGGAAGTTTAACTGTAGAGAGCACATTATCCTTGTTGCCCGCCTGTGTGATTTTAAATTCCTGAACACCATTTGGCACCTTGAAATATGTACTAAAGCATCCAAAGCTTAAATTTGGCTGCAAAAGAGTGTTTCCGTGATAGAAATCTGCCTTTTCCACTCCGGGGCTCGCATTTACAAACCTCACATATGGCGAAAGAAAATTCTGTATTTTGATATTCTGCATTATTGCTCCTCCTTTTTGGACATTTCTTCCTTATTTGAAATTTTGCCGAGTGCACTTTCCACAAGCTGTACAAGACGTTCAAGCGATGCCTCTATTCTTGTAAACTCCCTTTCAAAATCCACAAAGCTGTCCCGTCTGGAGAGCACCTCTATATATTTTCTTGAAAGCTCATCCACCTCTTGCCCCTTGGGTCTAAGCTGTGGCTTTGGAGCTTTTTTCGTTATTTCATCAAGGCTGCAGAAAAGCTGTTTTGCAAGGTTTATCGATGCTTTTGAAACTATTACATCTCCACCTTGCGACTTTGGTCTTACAAGTCCGGGCGACCTTCCCAGTATTCGCACCTTCCCACGTTCAAAGTTCTCATCTACAAGCATCATAAATGCCATAGAATTTTCTACCCACTCAACGCATATCTTTTGTTCCAAGGGGACGAGTGCAACCTGCGTGTGTGAATTTACTCTTAGTGTTATTTCTCGCAAAAGTCCATCTGTCACACACAAAAGTGCAACTGTATTTTCTCTCTTATCTCCCGAGACATATGCACAGTACAGCTTTCCGCCAAAATGCATGGCACATAGTGAGAGTATATTGCAATCTGCCGCTCTATTTGGATTTGTGTATGACTTTGTGTTGTATGTATACCTAAGGTTATAAAGCGTGCCTCCTTCGGCATAGAGAATATGTATATTGCCCAATTCATCTACGGCAGTATCGTAAATTCCATCGTCTCCTATGCGTGCTACAACCTTTGGCTCTGCGGTAAAGTCACCGCCTTCTGCCACTTGATGCACAAGAAGGGTATCGGTTAAGTTTATGCAGTAGAAAAGATGATACTTTGAACCTATTTTGTGCACCTTTACATTTGAGATTCTTCCCTTGTCGCTTTTTGGTTCCAGTATGGTTTGTGATGCCAAAGCACCATTTGAAAAACGTATGTGTATAAGGGCAGAGTTGGAATTTATGCCAAATATATCTAAGTCGCCGTTATCCCAAGCATATAAATCAAAATCATCTGTCATATCCTTATACAAAACTTCTCTTTGTCCGTTTGGCTGGGAGAGCACCAATTCTTTGGAATTATTTAATGTTATATATCGGTTTTTCTCCCCTTTTTTCATTATGAGAATATCCATTTTGTGTCACCACCTAAAAAAAGATATGCTCAAAACACTAAAAAAAGACCTTACATATATTGAAAAAAAGGATTTATTGGTATATAATTATATAAAATTTATCTTCATTTGGAGGTCATTATGAGCTACATAAGAAAAAAGGGCATTTCTCTCTCGCCCAAAAAGTATTTTATCGATGCACTTGGTGCTATGGCACTGGGTCTTTTTGCTTCTCTTTTAATTGGCACAATCTTCGGAACTGTTGCAGATTATGTGTCAAACAAAGAAGTGCAAGGATTTTTGCTTAATATGAAGGAATATGCTGTAATGGCACAGGGTCCTGCCATGGCTATGGCAATAGGCTCTGCACTTGGTGCAGAGGGACTTTTACTTTTTTCTCTTTGTGCAGTAGGTGCGGCGGGTAACGCTCTTGGCGGTCCTCTTGGAACATACATAGCCGTTCTTATAGCTTGCGAACTCGGAAAGCTTGTTTATAAGACCACAAAAATAGATATAATATTAACACCCACCGTTGTAATAGCTCTGGGCGTGGGCGTGTCGCTTGCAACCGGACCTTTCATATCGGGACTTATGCAGTACATCGGAAAGCTTATTATGACATTTACAGAGATGCAGCCTCTTCTTATGGGTGCTCTTGTTTCGGTTGTTGTGGGCATATGCCTTACACTCCCCATAAGCTCTGCTGCAATATGTGCTATGCTTGGGCTTACAGGAATTGCAGGCGGTGCTGCCACAGCAGGCTGCTGTGCACAGATGGTTGGCTTTGCGGTAATGAGCTTTGCTGCAAACAAATGGAGCGGACTTATAGCACAGGGGCTTGGCACAAGTATGCTCCAGATGGGAAACATCGTAAGAAAGCCTATAATCTGGCTCCCTCCCATCATAACCTCGGCAATTACCGGAGCACTGTCTGCCTGTGTGTTTAAAATGCAAAACCCTGTTGCCATAGCATCGGGAATGGGAACCTGCGGTCTTGTGGGACCCATTGGTGTTCTTAGTGGCAAGGGTATAGGTATGGAAGAGATAGTCGCTGTTCTTCTTATTTGCTTTGTTCTTCCTGCACTTATTACCTGGGCTATCGCACTTCCATTTAAGAAAATTGGACTCATAAAGAATTCTGACCTCAAATTAAATATATGAAGGAGACCCACTCTATGACAAAACTTAGAAACTGCCTTGCAATTATAGTATGCAAGCTTCTTATAAAGCTCGGTATACTTATGGGCAAAAAAGGCTCTTCCATGCCGGGTGCCGTTGCTATGAAAATAGCACCGTCTCTTCTTAAATCTCTTGCAGATCAGGTAAAAAACGAGATAATCCTTGTTTGCGGTACAAACGGAAAAACAACCACAAACAATCTTATATATTCCCTCCTATCTTATGGGGGCAAAAAGGTTGTATGCAACAATGTGGGAGCAAATATGCTTCCGGGTGTTGCCTGTGCCTTTATAAGTAAAGCCCGTATAAGCGGAAAGCTGGATGCGGATTTTGCATCTATTGAATGTGACGAAGCAAGTGTAAGACACATAGTAAAGCACATAAATCCTAACAAAATTGTAATCACCAATCTCTTTTGCGACCAGATGGACCGCTACGGAGAAATAGAGGGTACCATAAAGCTTATAAATGAAGCTCTGGAAAAGGTGCCGGACACTACCCTTATTTTAAATGCTGATGACCCCTTTACTGCACAGTTTGGTGTGGGAAGAAAAGCAATATATTATGGTGTGAGCGAAGATGTGCTCTCGCCCAAGGATGTTCAAAGCCAGCTTTGCACAAATTGCCAAAGCCCGCTTAATTATGAATACTATCATTACAATCAGCTTGGAAAATATAGTTGCCCTTCCTGCTCTTTTGAGCGTCCCAACCCGAATTACAGTGCCACAAGAGTGGATATGAAGGACTCAATTAAATTTGTGCTGAGCTACAAGGGAAGCCAGTATAAAATGGCTATAAATTACCGCGGTTTCTACAACATTTACAATATTTTGGCTTCATTTGCCGTGTTCGAAACTGCTGGTGGAGATATAGACGATGCAAAGAAAGTATTTGATGAGTACAAACCGCAGATAGGCAGAATGGAGCAGTTTACAATAGATGGTAAGGGCGTGATATTAAACCTTGCCAAAAACCCTGCAGGCTTTAATCAGGCGTTATCTACTGTGGATGCAGACACTCGCAAGAAATCTGTCCTCATAGCTGTAAATGATATGGCATCCGACGGAACGGATGTATCCTGGCTTTGGGATACAGACTTTGAACTTCTTTCAAAGCAGAATGTAGAAAAGGTTTATGTTTCCGGCACAAGAAAATATGATGTGGCACTGCGACTTAAATATGCAGGTGTTCGTAATATCGAAATAATAGAAATAAATGAAGACAGCATACAGAAAATCGTAAAATCGCTAAAAGAAATTTGCTATTTTGTGGTAAAC
>JAZNFW010000039.1:0-1979 GCA_045576175.1 Clostridia bacterium
ATGCTAAATGAACTTGATAAGGAACTTGAAAGCAGAGGACAGCGATTTACACGATATGCAGATGATGTAGTAATCGTATTAAAAAGCAAAGCCGCTGCAACAAGGGTAATGTATTCCATAACAGAATGGATAGAAAGAAAACTTGGCTTAAAGGTAAATGCAACAAAGACAAAGAAGGATGGAAAGCAAGACCACATCAGGAATCTGTAATGAAGTTCAAAAGGAAACTCAAAGCATTATGCAAGCGGAGCTGGAGTATTGACCTAACATACCGAATTAAGAAAATTAACGAGGTAACAAGAGGGTGGATAAATTACTTTCGTATAGGTTCAATGAAAAACAAGCTCCAAAAGATAGATGAACATCTAAGAACGATGATAAGGGTGATAATTTGGAAACAATGGAAAACAGCCAAGAAAAGAGAATGGGGATTGCTAAAACTCGGAGTTGAAAAATGGATAGCCCACAAGGTTGCAAATTGGGGAGACCACTATCAGTTTGTGGCAACAAAATCTGTTGTAGCAAGAGCAATTTCAAAAGAAATACTGACCAAGCGAGGCTTAATCAGTATTTCGGATTACTACCAAAAGGCAGTACATATTTAAATTTGAATTGAACCGCCGTGTGCCGAACGGCATGCACGGTGGTGTGAGAGGGCGATTAATTTCGCCCTACTCGATTAAAATATTTGATTTTTTGGTGGAAATTTTCCTTCTTGTAATCTGTTTAACCCTTAATTTCATTCGGGTCTTCTTTAGCAGGAGTCATTGTGCTTACTTCAATCTGCTTTGTCCACTCATTCCATGTTACGCGGCAATCAAGTGCATCGGTAATATCACGCAGCTTAAAGTAGTTGTTGCCGTCTATGTTATAACAAGCAGCATCTGTTATTAAACCGTCATAAGTGAGCATTGCGTCTGAAGCAACGGCTGTCTTTTGCGAACCGTCACCTTTTGCAAGCTCTCCGCCTGCCGGTGTATAATCAAATGCACTTTTCATATTGATACATCCTGCACCTGCATCCCATTCCACCTCGAAAGATTTTGCAGAGCCTGTGAGCATCATTGCAATATCACGAAGCTTAAAGTAGTTGTTGTCTTTTATATTGCATGCAAGAATATCATATTTCTGACCGTCTATAATAATTGTCTGTGTCTTCGCTGTTGTCTGGAAGGTGTTTAAAATTCCCTCATAGTATGTAAACGGTACTCTTTCTTTTTCACTGTCATACACAATATATCCCGGATATCCCTTGTACATAACCTTGAATTTTGCTCTTAACATATCAATCACTCCGGGGGCTTCATATCCCGAAGCATATTCTTCATAATATTCTACGCTGTATACATTTACTGCCTCATCTCTCCATAGCTTTGCCACATCCACAAGCTTGCCGTTTGATGCAAGCATAGAGAATTCTTGCCCTGCATCCGCCCATGCAGTATCTATTGCTATCTTACCGATAGGATTTTTGTATCCCATAGACTGGATGTTGCCGGCAGTTGCCTTTGCATCTTTGATATATGATTTCTTTACATAACACTCCTTACTTGAGAACCATATCTTTGCATATTCGGAGGAGTCGTCCATCTCAAGTATTTCAAGTGCCATACCGGTTTTACCTTTACCGATAAGGTTTCCTGTTTCGTTTGGCTGGTCATAGATGGATATTGAGCTTTCTGATGTTTCCAGGGTGCCGTTATAGTTGATAACAGGCTTTTCTATGCCTTTTTTCCTGAGGTTAACCCAGGTTGCATTTACATAGTAAAGACCTCCTGCATAATATACCTGATAATGACCGTTTATAGGTTCTTCATTTGTTACCTGGAAAGACTGATTTGCTTTATACACACCACTCTTTATGTAATTTTCCGATTCCGGAGCAGTTTTGATTGCAAGAAGACAGGTTGCAGTACCCGCTGATGAAGATTCAGGCTTGGGGCTGTTGTTTTTCACATCAAGAATATATACATTTTTTC
>JAZNFW010000040.1:0-15632 GCA_045576175.1 Clostridia bacterium
CTTATTTCTGCCCATTGTGTAAAAAATTCATATTGAATGAACTTCCACATAAATAAGTCTTCGTCATTATAAGTCTCGGTGTCCCATTTATACCACGGTTTGTCGGCATTTGCGTTTTTTATAGCCATAAATTTGCAAAAGTTTTCAATATATGGTCTTTGAATCACAAACTTTTCAATATCTGCTTTGTTGGTGGTTCGGAGTGCTGCAATCTTTAAAATTGCCAGTCTTTCACTATACAAGCGTTCATATTCGCACACATAACAAGTATGTTGTTTTTGTGCGATAAGCTCATCTTTAGTTAATAGGCCCTTGTTATGTAGAATTTCCAAACTGACAAAATAAGGGTTGCCTGCAAAAGAGGATGTAGACTTGTAGGGGGAATTGAATTCATCAGATGGACAAAACGGCAAGACCTGCCAGTAAGAATAGCCGCAATCAGATAAAAAATCAATAAATGATTTTGCTTGGCAACCAAAGTCGCCAATTGAATAATCCCCGAATAATGAGGATATATGCATCAAAATACCACTTTTTCTCTCCAAAAAATCAACTCCAATTTGTAAACAAATTATCCAAATAATTATATCACATTTTAGTCGAAATTGCAAGCAAAAATCCAGATAAAATCAGCTTTTTAGAGGCTTAGGGGACCTTATCATATCCTTGACAAAAATGGCATTTTAAAGTATAATATTGCTGAAAAAGAAAATATCATGAGGAGAGAGCCTTTATGGCAAAAAAAACATCTAACAACCTTAACGCGCTTCTTTGCGAATTTGCAAACGGCAAAAGTTCACAGGCCTATAACTTTATGGGATGCCATAAAACGAAAGACGGATATGTTTTTAGAGTTTGGGCTCCAAATGCAGAGAATGTTTTTGTCGTGGGCTCATTTAACAATTGGGATACATCAGTTTGTCCTATGCATAGCATTGGTTATGGAGTATGGGAGGCCACGGTTAACGAGGCACAAATATATGATGAATATAAATTCTATATCATTAAAAAGAATGGCGCGACGGTTTATAAAAGTGACCCGTATGCATTTCATTCGTGTACACGCCCTGAAAATGCATCAAAAATCTATGATTTAGAAGGCTTCAAATGGACAGATGCAGAATATTGCCGTAAACGGGCAAAGAAAGATATTACAAGAGAGCCTATGAATATATATGAAGTTCATCTGGGTTCGTGGCTTCGGCATGAAGATGGAAACTTTTTATCTTACACAGATATTGCTGATAAGCTTGTTAAATATGTTAAAAATATGAATTATACTCATGTAGAACTTATGCCTATCAGCGAATATCCCTATGATCCATCATGGGGATATCAGGTAACAGGGTATTATGCGCCGACATCACGGTATGGGACTCCTAAGGATTTTATGAAGTTGGTTGATAAATTCCACGCTGCGGGTATAGGTGTTATTTTAGATTGGGTAGGTGCACATTTTCCTAAGGACGAGAATGGACTATACGAATTTGATGGCAGTTGCCTGTATGAATCAAGCGATCCGCTTCAAAACGAACATCCGGACTGGAATACCCGAATTTTTGATTATTCGAGATATGAGGTCAGATCCTTTTTAATATCAAATGTGGTATACTGGCTTGACAAATATCATATCGATGGTATTCGGGTAGATGCTGTTGCATCAATGCTTTATCTGGATTATGGCAGACAAGACGGTCAATGGCGTGCCAATCAATATGGTGGAAATATTAACATTAGCGCTGTAGATTTTCTTCGCGATATGAATAGTGCTGCATTTAAATTTAACCCATCAGTAATTATGGCTGCAGAAGAATCTACTGCCTTTCCTATGGTGACAAAGCCCGGTTATGACGGTGGCCTTGGGTTTAATTTTAAATGGAACATGGGTTGGATGAATGATACTCTTGGTTATATGTCTTCAGACCCGCTTTTCAGAAAAGGCAGACAAAACGATTTGACCTTTTCACTGACCTATGCTTTTTCGGAAAATTACATTTTGCCCTTATCCCATGATGAAGTTGTTCACGGAAAAGCATCCATGATTGGTAAAATGCCCGGAACTTATGAAGAAAAATTTGCAAACTTAAGAGCTTTTTATGGGTATATGATGGCTCATCCGGGGAAAAAACTTAATTTTATGGGCAATGAATTTGCTCAATTTATTGAATGGAATTATAAAAAACCTCTTGAATGGTTCTTGCTTGAGTATGACAAACACAATGAAATGAAAAAATTTGTCAAAGACCTGAATGCTTTTTATCTAAACAACGAAGCCTTTTGGGAGAATGACACAAACTGGACGGGCTTTCAGTGGATTGCTCATGATGACCATGACCAAAGTGTTATTTCCTTCATCCGTAGAGATAATAAAGGAAGAGAAATAGTGGTTGTGTGTAATTTTTGTCCCGTTATGCGAAAAGATTATCGAATAGGAGTGCCCCAGGAGGGAGAGTTTAAAGCCGTGCTTTCAAGCGACAGTTCTAAATATGGAGGAACAGGAACTAGGCTTTTAAGACGCAGAACAAAGAAAATACCTATGCACGGATTTGAACAGTCAATTTCTGTAACCCTTCCGCCGCTTTCTACTGTGTATTACACGAAAGTAATTAACAATTAAGATAAAAATACACCTTATTAATATGTAAAGGAGGCTATTGTTATGTTGAACAGAAGAAAAAAATGTATTGCTATGCTACTTGCAGGTGGGCAAGGCACCAGGTTGTTGGTACTTACCGACGAAACAGCCAAGCCAGCAGTGCCTTTTGGAGGTAAATACCGTATTATAGATTTTCCTCTTTCAAACTGTGTCAATTCTGGAATAGACACAGTTGGTATTCTGACGCAGTATCAGCCTCTGGAGTTGAACGATTACATAGGTAATGGTCAGCCTTGGGGACTTAACAAGAATTTTGGAGGCGTACACATCTTGCCTCCATATGCACAATCAAAAAAAATGGAGTGGTATAAAGGAACCGCAAATGCTATATACCAGAACCTTCATTTTATAAGAAACTATAATCCTGAGCATGTAGTAATTCTGTCAGGAGACCACATATATAAGATGGACTACTCGAAGATGCTCAAGTTTCACATTGAAAACGATGCAGAATGCACCATTGCTGTTCGAACAGTTCCTATAGAGGAGGCAGGCCGATTTGGTATTATGAATGCCAATGCGGACGGTTCAATCTATGAGTTTGAGGAAAAACCCAAAAATCCAAAAAGTAATTTGGCTTCTATGGGAGTATATATCTTTAAGACTGATATTCTTTATCAATATCTGATTGCAGATGAAGAAGATAAAAATTCGGATAATGATTTTGGTAAAAATGTTATCCCCGCACTCCTTAGTGACCAAAGAAGATTGTTTGCATACAGATTTGATGGATACTGGAAAGATGTTGGTACTATCCACAGCTTATGGGAGTCCAATATGGAGCTTTTAGACGGAACATTTAATATTCGTGATAAAGTGTTCAAAACTTATGGGCGAAACTATGCAAAACCATCCAGCTATATTGCTAAAAACAGCCAGATTAAGAATTCATTTGTTGCTGAAGGATGCTCAGTTAAGGGAAAAATCAGTCACTCTGTTGTCTCTACCGGATGCACCATTGAAGAAGGTGTTGAAATATATGACAGTGTGATTATGCCTGATGCTGTTATAAAAAGAGGCTCTGTTATTAAGTATGCAATTATAGGTGAGGGTGCAGTTATTGACGAAAACACAAGAGTTGGCGATGAACCTGTATACTACGACAAAGAAGAATGGGGCATCAGCGTAGTGGGAAAAGGTGAACATATTACCAAAAACACCACAATAAAGCCAAATCAGATTGTGTGAGAGGAGAAGTGCAACTATGAAAAAAATGTCGGGTATCATTTTTTCCAATATCTATGACGGAGAATTGGGCGATCTTACAGCAAGACGAACTGTAGCATCTTTGCCTTTTGGCGGAAGATACAGACAGATTGATTATGTTTTATCTAACATGGTTAATTCTAACATTACCTCTGTTGGAGTTATTACAAAATATAACTACGAATCACTTATGGACCATCTTGGTTCATGTGAAGAATGGGACCTTAATCGTAAAACAGGAGGTTTGTATATTATTCCTCCGTTTGCATCAGGAAAGTCTGATGTGTATCACGGCAAATTGGAGGCTCTTTATACTGCCCTTAGCTTTTTGAAATCTCAGAAAAATGAATATGTAGTACTTTCTGACACAATAACCATCTGTAATATAGATTATGAGGAAGCACTTAATTGTCACATTGCATCAGGCAAGGATATTACTGTTGTTGTTTCGTCTCAAAAGGAGGACGGCATTAATTATCCCGTAGTTTTTGAAGCCAATGAGGACAGCAGTGCAAAAAGCATTACCGTAAATTGCGAAGCAAAAGGCAGCTCTTTTGTTGGTCTTGGTATGTTTGTTATCAGGCGGGAACACCTTATAGAAGTGGTTACGGATTGTGTTTCGAGAGGACACTATCACTTTGAAAAAGACTTTTTGCAGAAGTTTTTTAACGAGGGCAAACTTTCAGTTAATGTATATGAATTTGAGGGTGTTGTACTCAGAAACCGCAATATAGCGGCATATCTTAAAAATAATATAAAACTTCTTGATGAAGAAGTTCATAAAGGACTGTATAAATCATCAGCACCTATCTATACAAAGGTTAGAGATGAGATACCTACTTATTATGGGGAGAATTCTGTTGTTGATGAGTGCATTATAGCAGACGGCTGCAAAATTTATGGTAAGCTAAATAGGTCTGTTATATTCAGAGATGTAACCATAGAGGAAGGAGCACAGGTTATTGGTTCTGTTGTTATGCAGGGAACTATAATCAAAGAGGGCGCCTATGTTGAAAATGCTATAATCGATAAGAATGTAACAATAACAGAGGGAACTCGGCTTATAGGTGCTCAAACGAGTCCTATTATTATAAAGAAAGGTGAGACCATATGAAGATACTTTATGCCGCAAGTGAGGCTGCGCCTTATATAAAAAGTGGCGGTCTTGGCGATGTTGCGCAGGCCCTTCCTGCGGCTCTGGCTAAGGAAAAAAATGTTGAGGTAAGTGTATTTATACCATATTATAAATCTATTAAAGATAACCCCGATATTAAGGTCGAGTTTGTCAAAAATTTTAGTGTTTTCGTTGCCTGGCGAAGAGAATATGTAGGTGTTTTTAAGGCAGTAAGCCGTAGCAAAAAGCTAAACTATTATTTCATAGACAATGAGCATTATTTTTATCGTGATGGTATTTATGGCCACTATGATGACGGAGAAAGATTTACATTTTTTTCTTTGGCAATTTTGGAAGCAATGCGCCAATTGGATTATTTTCCGGATATAATCCATTGCAATGATTGGCAAACAGCACTTATTCCGTTGCTTAAAAAAGCTTTGTATAACGGTGTTTATGACAATGCACGTACTGTGTTTACCATTCATAATATTGAATATCAGGGCAAGATGCCCAATGAATTTATACAGGACGTTATTGGTATTGACGAGTATTACAGAAATGTATTAACTTATGACAACTGTATTAATTTTATGAAGAGTGCCATAGTTATGGCGGATAAGGTAACCACTGTATCAAAGACATATTCTCACGAAATCCGCCATGCATATTTTGCACATGGATTGCAGGATATTCTAAAAGAGAACGAATATAAAATCGCAGGTATTGTCAACGGTATTAATACAGACCTTTACAATCCCGCAAAGGATCCTGTTATTTTTGAAAAGTTTACTGCAGCAGACATTTCGGGGAAGGCAAAAAACAAGGCAGAACTTCAGAAGATGCTTGGTCTTCCTGTTTCGCCTGATGTGCCGATGATAGCTATGATTTCCAGATTGGTAAGTCATAAAGGTCTCGACCTTGTAGAATATGTTATGAATGAGCTTATGCAAAGAAATTTGCAGTTTGTAGTCATAGGAACGGGCGATTCAAAATATGAGGATATGTTTAATTTTATTGCCTATGTTCATCATGATAAAATGTCTGCAAATATTACTTTTAATGCAGAACTTGCAAATAAGGTTTATGCGGCAGCAGATATGTTTCTGATGCCGTCCAAAAGTGAACCCTGCGGACTGTCTCAGCTTATTGCAATGCGATACGGAACTGTGCCGATTGTCCGTGAAACAGGAGGACTTGTTGATACTGTACCGCCTCTGAATACCGAAACTTTAGAGGGTAAAGGCTTTACCTTTAAGGGCTATAATGCTCACGATATGCTGGGTGCAATTGACCGCTGCATAGATTTTTACGGCAACCGCGAAAAGTGGGACCAGCACGTAAAGAATCTCATTAAATACAACAGCAGTTGGAAGAACTCAGTAAGTGAGTATTTAAGTATATATAATGAATTAACACAATAGGAGAAGATAATGGCGAAGCAAACAACTACATCATCGACAAAGAAAAAAACAACGACTTCTGATTCAAAAAAGCCGAATTCAGTAGCAACAACAAAACAGAAAACCACAAAGATTAACGCTGAAATTCAGGCTCTTGCCGGAGCATGCGAAAGACTTTTTGGTTGTGATATCAAAGAGGCTACATCACAGCAGATGTATAAATCACTGTGCAGTGTCGTTCATGACCTGCTTGCAGCCAAACGAAAAAAATTCCATGATAAATATCGCCAGAATGGTGACAAACAGGTTTACTATATGTCAATGGAATTTTTGGTAGGAACATCACTGCGTAACAATCTGTACAATCTTGGTGTCGAAGAAGATTTTGCAAAGGCAGTGAAAAAATGCGGTTTCAATATTCAAGATATATACGATATGGAACCGGATGCAGGCCTTGGGAACGGTGGCCTTGGACGTCTTGCATCTTGTTATCTTGATTCAATGACAAGTGTAGGACTTCCCGGAACAGGATTTTCTATTCGCTTTGAATTTGGCATTTTCAAGCAGAAAATAGTCGATGGTTGGCAGATGGAATTTCCTGATGATTGGCTTAGCATGGGTGATGTTTGGCTTAATCCTAGAGAAGACGAAACTGTTGAAGTAAAGTTTGGCGGCGAAGTCAATGGCTGGGAAGATAATGGTAAGTATAAGGTTGCACACACAAACTATAATTCTGTTTTTGCTGTACCCTATGATATGTATATTTCAGGTTACGATACAGGGGCAGTTAATAAACTGGTTCTTTGGAGTGCAAAATCTGCAAACCGCTTTGATATGGCTGCTTTCTCTCGTGGTGATTATGCAAAATCACTCGAAGAGAATACTATGGCAGAGGTTATATCAAAGGTTCTTTACCCTGCAGATGATCATATTGCAGGTAAAATACTAAGATTAAAGCAACAGTATTTGCTTGTATCAGCATCGCTACAAAGTATTGTCAACAACCACTTAAAGCGTTATGGTACACTTGATAACCTTTCCGAAAAAATTGCTATTCATATTAATGATACACATCCGGCTCTTTGCGTGCCTGAACTTATGAGAATTCTTGTTGATGAATATGATTATGGTTGGGATGATGCATGGAAAATCACATGCGAGACATTGACATATACAAACCATACTGTTATGAGTGAGGCTCTTGAACGTTGGAACGAAAACTTGTTCAAAGAACAGTTGCCGAGAATCCATCAGATTGTATGTGAAATTAACCGACGACTGGTTGCGCAGCTTCATATAATTTATCCGGGGGATATCGCAAAAATTGATTATATGGCAGTGATTGCTCACGGAGAAGTTCGTATGGCTAACCTTTGCCTTGCTGCTTGTCATAAGGTAAACGGTGTTTCAAAGCTTCACAGTGATATTTTAAAAACAGGTATTTTCCATGATTATTATAATATTGACAACGATAAGTTCACAAATGTAACCAATGGTATAGCATACAGAAGATGGCTCTGTCAGTCTAATCCTGAGCTTACTTCATACCTGACAGAATTAATCGGTGACGGCTTTAAACACGACAGCACTGAGCTTGAAAAGCTTTTGAAATATGCTGATGACGAAAAGGTATTAAATAAGCTTTCCGAAATTAAGCATAGCAACAAGGTTCGCCTTGCAAATTATATTGCTGAGGAAAACGGTATCAATGTTGATCCCAATTCTATATTTGATATTCAAGTTAAGCGTCTTCATGAATATAAGCGTCAGCTTTTAAATGTGCTTCACATTTTATACCTTTACAATAAAATCAAAAACAACCCACAAGGTGATTATGTTCCAAGAACATTTATATTTGCCGCAAAGGCATCTGCGGGTTATATTATGGCAAAACAAATCATTCGTTTGATTGTTGCTGTATCAGATATGGTTAACTCTGACCCTGAGGTTCGTGACAAGATAAAAGTTGTATTTATCGAAGACTACAAAGTTTCTCTTGCTGAGATTATTATTCCTGCAGCAGATATTTCCGAACAAATTTCTATTGCCGGCAAAGAAGCATCAGGAACAGGCAATATGAAGCTTATGATTAACGGCGCTGTCACTTTAGGAACTTTAGATGGTGCCAATGTTGAAATCTATGAGCAGGTAGGGGACGAAAATATGTTCCTGTTTGGTCTTCGCGCAGACGAGGTGGAGGAACTTTGGAGAAAGGGCTATCGTCCTACTGAATATTTGGACAATAATCCAGAACTCAAGGCGGTTATCGATATGCTTACATCAGGAGTTTTAGGCGTTAAATTCGAGGATATTAGACGCTCGCTCCTCACAAATGATTTTGGTGTTGCAGATGGCTATATGATTTTGGCTGACTTCGCTGATTATGTAAGAGCGCACGAGGATGCTGAAAAAGCTTATCGTTCAAAGCTTGATTTTACACGTATGTCTTTGGTTAATATAGCAAAGGCAGGAATTTTCTCTTCGGACAGGTCTATAAAAGAATATGCAGATAACATCTGGAATATGAAATATTAAAATATCAGGCATAAGAGACTGCCTCTTATGCCTGAATATTTATTAATGGTGAAAGAAATGCGAATTTTATTTAACAGCAAAAATGAATATTATAAAGTCCCATTTGGTTGCTTAAGACAGGACGAATTATGTACATTGCACATTAAAATTCCAAACAGCTGTCAGACCGAGTCGGTTCTTCTTTGCATTCGTTCCGAAAGCGGTTTTAACATGACTGTTCCCTTTAGCCTTGAGTCAACAGACGGTGATTACGAGGTGTATGTTACCCAGTTTTCACTTTTTGCTTGTGACCTTTATTTTTATTATTTTAATATAACTACAAAAAACGAGTCTTTTGATTTATTTAAACAAGGAGATGACACCAATATCGCCGTTGGTGATTTGTGGCAGCTTACTTGCTTTGACAAGAATTATGATACACCTTATGATTTTAAAGGCAAGGTTATGTATCAGATTTTTCCCGACAGATTTGCAAAATGCGGAGAAATTGACCCTAAAGGGAAGCTTATGCCTTATGAATTGCATGAGGATGTAAACGACACGCCGATATATTTGCCTAACGCGAACGGTCGGATAACCAACAGTGATTTTTTTGGCGGAAATTTAATGGGTATTACTGAAAAACTCCCATACTTAAAAAGTATGGGAGTAGGTATTATATATCTTAATCCTATTTTTATGGCATATTCAAATCATCGCTATGATACGGCGGATTATAAAAAAATCGACCCGCTTCTTGGGACAGCGGAGGACTTTAAGGTTTTGTGCGAAAAAGCACATAAGCTAGATATAAAAATTATTCTTGATGGTGTATTTTCTCATACAGGAAGCAACAGTATTTATTTTGACGCAGAAGGTATTTTTGGCGATGGTGCTGTTAGCAATCCTGATTCGCCTTACAGAGAATGGTTTCAATTTGATAAATACCCTCACAGTTACACTTCTTGGTGGGGTATTGACACCTTGCCTTGTGTTAATGAACTAAATCAAAGCTATATGAATTATATCATACATGCAGAGGATAGTGTGATTTGTCATTGGCTTAAACTTGGAGCAGATGGTTTTCGGTTAGATGTTGCTGACGAGCTGCCCGATGAATTTATTGCGGCGTTTCACAAAAAATTAAAAGAGATTAATCCCAATGCTATTCTTATGGGTGAGGTGTGGGAGGATGCATCAAACAAGATAAGCTATAGCAAACGAAGAAAGTACTTTTCAAACACAGAATTAGATTCGGTAATGAATTATCCGTTTAAAGAGGCAATTATGGGGTTTGTAACGGACAAAATTACCGGTAAAGCCTTTGCTGACAGAATAATGACTATTGCAGAAAACTATCCCCGTCCGGTGCTCGATTGTTTGATGAATTTGCTTTCAACCCACGATACACCAAGAATTATTACAGCGCTCTCCGGAAAAGGCAAGGGTATGAGTAAGACCGAAAAAGCGAATTTCAAGTTATCCGGTGAAGAGCTTGACCGAGCCTTGACCCTGACTAAAGTTTCAGCACTTTTGCAATTTACTCTTCCTGGAAATCCGTCTATTTATTATGGGGATGAAATTGGAATGGAGGGTTTTGAAGACCCGTTAAACAGATGCTTTTATCAGTGGAAAGATCAAAACACCTGCTTGCAAAACTTTTATAGAGAATTAGCTTTTATTAAGAATGAAAACGAAGCTATCAAATATGGAGATATTATCTTTCAAGAGGCGGGCGATAATTTTATAAAGTATGCTCGTAAAAGCCAAAACAAAATTGTGTATATTGCCGTGTCACTTGGTAATAAGATTGAACACAGTGGAAAACCACTCTTGGAAGTCTCGGCAGATAATATTTATGCGATGATTTATGAATAAAAACATATAACTGAGAATGTTGTTCATAACAGCAACCACGCCATTTGGTCTTTTGCTTTGAGCTTTTCAGTAATATCTTGCTTGACCGCCATATCCTTTATAAGCCTATCAATCATTTTCTTTGCGGATGTGTCAATTTCTTCGGGATATGCAAGCTAAGTTCCGTTGAGCATATTTATTGAGTAAATTGTCGGGCGATTTTCTTTAATAAATATCAAGTGCAGCCTTCCATACTTGCCGATGTTGTAAGTTCCTTTAGGAGTCTTTAGAGTTGGAATGTAGTAATCGACACATTTTGCGTACTCAATTCCGTTTTTGATAATTTTTTCTTTCATATCATGAACGCCTCCTTTAAATTTGGTGTCTTCATTTTATCAGAAGGCCTTTACTTTGACGGATGTGCGGATAAAAAAGAAAAGAGGAAAACTCATTTTACTGAGTTTTCCTCTTTTTTTCCTCGCAATGCCCGTATTTCTATTTAGTGCCCTTAAGAACACTCGCCCTTATGGGCAATCTTTTTTAAAATATTCTTCTTACATTCTTAATTCTCTGACCATAGGATGTTGCGTCAAGAGCAACAATCTCTACTGTATAACCCGTTCTGGGAGAGTGGATAAAATATCCGTTACCTACATATATGCCTGTGTGTCCGATATAACTGCCGCCAATGGATGAGCTAAAGCAGAGAATATCGCCCGGACGCATATCGCCTACGGGAACCTCTACACCGTTGTATGCCTGGTCTGCGGCAACACGGTTAAGGTTTACACCCATAAGTGAATAACAGTACTTTACAAATCCTGAACAGTCAAATCCCGCAGGAGACATACCGCCATAAACATACGGAGTACCTATGTATGATTTTGCCATTTCTACCACCATCTCGCCGGGAAGAGCAGATCCTGCATAAGATGGGATGACACCTGTAGAATAGGGAACGGTGTTATTTGTGTAAACACTCAAGTCTTTTTCGATGTTTTCTTGTGTGATAATTATGTAGTCTGCAGATACATAAGCTTCTGAGCCCATATAGAATATCTTGTGCCAGCCGTTTTCTGTAGTAAGGATTGTAACTTCGTAATTTGTAGGTATAAGTCCTAGTGAAGCGGATTCAGTTGTCGGTGCACTTCGTACATTAAGTGCGTCGGCATTTACTGTGCCGAGTGATACCGTGTCTGCACTGGCGGTAATCGAAAAAAGCATCGATATCGCGCAAGAAGCCACGATAATACTCAATTTTTTAAGCATTAGATAAACATACCTCTCTTCCGAGGCTTTCCTCCAAAGTTTTTGTGTGTTTAAGCGGATAGTAATGCATCTCTTAAGACAACACAGGTGTTATTATACACCAAAAAAACTCGTTTGTCAAATTTTATGGTCAAATTGCACTAAACAGTTGCTATAATCTTATCTATTTTGCCTAAAACAGTAAAGTTTTCACTTGGTATTTCTTCTATGGAAAGTCCGGTGGGAATTCTTGTGGATTCGGCTGCCATATGCCGTCCTTCAGTATTATTGTGATATTTTCTTATAATAAAGAAATTGTCTTTTATGGCAGCAAAGATGTCGCCGTCATTTAACTCTTTGACTTCTGTGTTTATGATAACGCAGGTGCCTCTTTTTATACCGCATTTGTTCATAGAGTTGTCTGTGGCGCTTGTTGCTATGTATGTGTCTTTAGGCAGAAAAATGGGTGCAGGCAGTGTTAGGCAGGAGTCCATAAGAGACCTTTCGCCTGTAAGGAGCCCATCAAGATTTGTAGGATTAAAGTAGGGCATAGGAGCACCGAACATTTGTTGTGCTTTCTTACGCTTTAAAAGAATGTCTTGGTCTTCCAGAAAGTAATTTGCAGGAAGATTAAAGCGGTGCATAAATCTCTTTAGTGTTGCAATAGTCGGTGAGGCATATCCCGATTCGTAGTTGGATATGGTGGTTTTTCTAAGCCCAACCATATCTGCCATTTGCTGCTGGGTGAGTCCCCAGGATTTTCTAAGTTCTTTTATTCTCTGTGCAAGGAGTTTGTCTTCCGAGTACATCTTAACACCTCTTTCAAATGAGCTTTATCACAAAGTCACCAAGAGTTTTTGCCGCAAAGGGACGCCCGAGTATCGATTGCATACGGCGAATTTGTGAAGTTCTTTCGTCACAGCTTACAAGCTGATGTATAACCTCGTCTATAGGTGCAGTATGAGACACACCTACTGCGAGAGAGTTGTTTATGAGAAAATCTCTGTTTCTGTCTTCCTGACCGGGAATGGGGTCTACAAGTATTATGGGAAGCTCCTTTGCTATTGCTTCGCTCACAGTAAGACCGCCGGGTTTTGTAACTATTACATCGGAGGCATCCATTATTACATCCACATTGTCTACAAAACCGAAGTTATAGATTTTCTTTCTTAAGTGTATGTTGTCTATGCGTTTTTTCATATGCTCGTTTCTTCCGCAAACGCTTATTATCTGAAAATCATCATCAATTTCGTCAAGTGCCCTTATATACTTTTCGGTGTTTCCAAAGCCCATACTTCCGGTGATGATGAATATGGTTTTCTTATTTTCCATGCCCAAAGTGCGTCTTGCATCAGATTTATCCCTTTTGTGTGCAAATTTAAGGTCGATGGGTATGCCGTAGGGCAGTATCTTTTCGGCAGAAATTCCCTTTTTTGCAAGCATATCCTTTATGTGTTCATTGGCTGTTATGTAGTAGTCCATATTTGTCATATCCCAGTAGGGATGAACACAAAAGTCCGTTACAATTCCTATTGTTTTTGTATCCACAAGCTTTTTTCGCTTGTACTCGGTCATAAGTACAGCGGCAAGAGAGTGGGTAGAAATCACAACATCGGGATTTTGAGCGGAAATGTATTTTGCAAACTGCCTTGCAACAATACCGTTTGTAAAGGTAGACCAGGTGAGTCTGGAATCGGGGTTGTGGTTTTCTATGCTGGTATAGAATTTGCCGTATATGTGAGGTATGTATTTTGTACTGAAAAGATAGCCTTTTTCCAATAGGGTGCTCAGCTGCTTGTTAAAGAATTTGTAGGCGTCTACCACTTTGACATTTATATCCTGAGATTTCAGGTAGTCTTTAAGTGCATTGGAAGCAATATGGTGTCCGTTGCCGGTAGACATTGTAAGAATAATAACTTTCATAGCACACATTCCTTTTTATAGTTGTAAAACACTATGTTAATTATAGCTATTTTTACAAATTTAGTCAATAGTAACCCCCAAAGAGCGTTTTGCATATTATAAAGTGAATCAAATATTTGGAGGTGTTTCTTGATGCTTGGCAATAAATGCTGCGGTACTCTTTTTGGTTCCAACGACGGAATACTTTTCTTTATTTTAGTATTCTTATTGCTCTTTGGTTGCTGTGACAACCACTCAGAATGTAACTGATTTTTAAAAAGGAGGAAAAGAAATGTTTAACTTATTTGGCGGCAGAAACTACGGCGGCGAAAGCAGCACAATTTTGTGGTTCATAATTCTCGTTATTCTTCTCTTTATGAACAACGATGATTGCAAATCAAATGGCTGCAACAACGACTGCGGATGCTGAAAACTTAGGCGAGGTGAGTAGAGATGTTTGACTCGTGCAACAACAATTGTAACTGTTGTGACCCCTGCTGCAACCACTCAAACGGAGCTTTTGGTTCAGGTATCTGGGTATGGGTTATTATAGCAATAGTTATAATCTGGATTTTCTCCGACAATAATGGTAACTGCTGCTGTTAATATCGGATAAAAAGAATGCACATCCTAAGTGAGTGTTTTACTCACTAGGGGTGTGCATTTATTTTTCAAGATATTTTTTTATGCTTTCTTCTACAGCCTTTACCTCTTTTTCAAAGTCGGGAGCACTTATCCTTAGTGCACCGGCACCAAGGATTATCATCTGCTCCAGATTGTCTGAGGTAGCCACCTTTACAAGGTAATCGCTTGCAAGTGCGTGTGATGCTTTTTCTATATAAGCATCGGCGGTTTCCGCTTCTTTTGTATATACCACACTTATACCGTTGATTTTTTCAACTTCGCCCCGTGCATCTTTTACCTTGTAGGCATCAAACACAACTGCCAGCTTACATTCTTTTATTGCGGCATAGTTTACAAGCCGTGTAATAAGAGTGTTTCTTGCTGTGTCTATGTCCTTTTGTGCAAGCTTTTTCATATCGTCCCAGGCAAAAATTATGTTGTAGCCGTCCACAAGGATGTACTCCTCTTTGTATACAAGCTTTTTGCCTTTGTAGGTAGGAGATGAAGTTCTGTTTTTTACAATATATTCTTTTTCTCTGGGCTTTTTAAATGTCATTTCAAAAATCCTGTCGATTTCCTCCTGACTTATGCTTTTTACATCAAAAGCCCCTCTGGGACTTAAGGTCTGCGAGATTTCCTCGATTTTTTTCTTTATTGCACTTTCAAGGTGCATATGGTCGTATACCTCGTGCCACTTTACATTGTATGCCGCACCGTGAAAGCAAAATACGGAGTCTGCACTGTTTTCAACATCCGACTCAAAGTCATAGCCGATTCTTTCAATCACTTCCTCGGATTTCTGACATTTTTCGTATCCCTTAAGGACACATTCTATGCTTCCGAGTCCTTTTGTAAACGACAGAATATCGCTTTTGTAGAACTGAATTTCAGATACCGGAGCACTGGCACTGATTATGGCAGTATCACCCACAATTTCCGGCGGAGCAAAGGTGCCGCCCATATTGGAAATATCGTTTATAACTCTTCCGGCATTTTCGGTTGGAACCTCAATTCTTGCATTATACCAAGGCTCAAGCAGAACAGATTTTGCATTTGCAAGACCGTGGCGGACAGCCCTGTAGGTCGCCTGACGGAAATCGCCGCCCTC
>JAZNFW010000041.1:0-2507 GCA_045576175.1 Clostridia bacterium
TAGAATATGCTTATTTTACATTTGTTTTTAGCCAAAAAAGTCCTTAGCGAACGGGGAGGGGTTGTAGGGGTGACACCTGCAGGTCACCCCTACGGTCTTTTCCCAAATATTTAAAAATTAAAAACTTTATAAGCGATAAGGTACTTATTAAAAAATAAATCCCAAGCCATTTTTTACTTATCAAGCAAAAGCACCTTTTTTTACATTCCCTGTTCGGTTAGAAACTTTGCAATATCACACACATTTCCCGCACCCATAGTAATAACTACATCGCCCTCTTTGGCATTTTTCTTTATATAATCCGCTATGTCGGAAAATTCCTTTATATACACCGCATTTTCTATCCTGTCGGCAAGGTCTTTTGCGTGTACAACGCCAGTGTCCTTTTCTCTTGCCGCATATATATCGGTTATTATTACATTCCCTACATTTGAAAGCGCCTTTGCAAAATCATCCAGAAGGCTTATGGTCCTTGTGTATGTGTGGGGCTGGAATATGCACCATTCTCCCTTGTGCTTTACATTTTTAAGTGCGTTTATTGTTGCCATAATTTCTGTGGGGTGATGTGCATAATCGTCTATTACAAGTGCACCTTGGCAGAAGCCCCTCTTTTCAAAACGCCTTTTTGTGCCCGTGTAGCTTTCAAGACCGGTTTTGATATGCTTTAAATCAATGCCCGCCTTGTATGCTGCAAGAGCTACGGCTGTGGCGTTTAGCACATTGTGCTCACCCACAACATTAAGTTCTAAATTTAAAAGCTTTTTACCATTTTCATATATATCAAAAACAGGATAGCCATAGTCTGTGTACCTTATGTTTCTGGAACAAAAATCTGCGTTTTCATAGCCGAATGTGTACACCCTTCTGTCTATACCCGAGAGTGCCTCTACGGTGTTTTTGTTGGTGGCATTTGCCACCACAAAGCCATCCTCTTTGGGCACAAGCATGGAGAATTCTCTAAATGCGCCCTTTATATCTTCTATATCCTTGTAGTAATCCAGATGGTCCTCTTCCACATTTAAGATAACTGCAATTTTAGGGAGGAATTTAAGGAAATTACGCATATATTCGCAGGTCTCGGTAAGGAAATACTCTCCATTTCCAATCCTTAAATTACCTTCTATTTTATCAAGAGTTCCGCCAACCATTACTGTGGGGTCAAGCTGTGCCGAGAGAAGAACATATGCAAACATTGAGGTTGCGGTAGTTTTTCCGTGTGTTCCAGCAACACTTATGGCAGTTTTGTAGTCCTTCATAATATAGCCAATCATTGTGGCACGGTCTATTATCTTAATTCCCCTTTTCTTAGCTTCCATCATTTCGGGGTTATCATCGTGAACGGCAGAGGTATACACCACCAAATCCTGATTTTTGATATTTTCTGCCCTGTGGCCTACGGCTACATCTGCACCAAGAGCCTTAAGCTCCTTAACAGAATCCGACTCCGATATGTCCGAGCCCGAAACCCTAATCCCATTGTTTAATAATATTTTGGCGATGCCGCTCATGCTCACTCCGCCTATACCTATAAAATGAACGAACAAAGTCAATCACTCCAATTTACCAGATATATCAATTATACACCAAAACGGCAAAAAAATAAATACTTATTTTTTAGAAACGGAATATTTTTTCCAAACAAGGAAAATATAACACTGTCACAATAAATTCTCGAAAGGACTTAAATTGCTATGGAAATTACAGACATCAGAATAAGACAGATGGCGTCGGATGCCAAAATGCGTGCAGTAGTATCTGTTACCTTTGACAACTCTTTTGTAGTGCACGACATAAAGATAATAGAGGGTGACCAGAGGCTCTTTATTGCTATGCCCAGCCGAAAAACTCCCGACAATGAATTTAAAGATATAGCCCACCCCATAAACCCGCAGATGCGACAGATGCTCTCGGATATGATACTCGAAAAGTATCACTCAATGATGGTGCAAAACGAAGAAGAGATTTAGTTGACAAAACCTTTTTGATAGTGTAAACTTTTGTTATAAACTGTCGAAAAGGAGTTTTTAGAAATGTCAATATTAAAGGAATTCAAAGAGTTTGCCTTTAAGGGTAATGTGCTCGATATGGCTGTCGGTGTTATAATAGGTACTGCTTTTGGAAAGATAGTTACCTCCATTGTAAACGATGTGGTAATGCCGCTTTTTGCCTTTGCTCTTAAGGGACTTAAATTTACCGACTGGAAGATTACCTTGGAAGGCGAAAACGCCATAATGATAGGTAACTTCATCCAGGCGTTTGTAGACTTTATAATAATTGCTGCTTCGGTATTTTTGTTTATTAAAATGATAAACTCTTTTAAGAAAAAGAAGGTAGAAGAAATTAAGGAAGAAGCTCCCAAAGCTCCTACAACAGAGGAACTGCTTGGAGAAATAAGAGATTTACTCAAAGAAAAAAACTAAAAAAGGGTAAAAAAAGTCCAGAACGCAAAAGTTAAGGGTTAAATTAATCCTTAAAACAAAATAAGCAAGAACGATATGTTTATAAGT
>JAZNFW010000042.1:0-11249 GCA_045576175.1 Clostridia bacterium
AAAGATATATTTTGCAGCTTTTTAACTTTAAAAATGCAAAAAATCACATAAAAAAGATTGACAATTTATTCCGTATATGATAAAGTAATATAAAGATTGTAAATATATACAATCCAATTTTTAGACAACGGTTGATAGCCGTAATTTAGGAGGTACGCAGCAATGCAAAAAGGTACAGTAAAATGGTTTAATGCCGAAAAAGGTTATGGATTTATTGAGTGCGAAGACGGCGGCGATGTATTCGTTCACTTCTCAGCTATCAACATGGAAGGCTACAAGACACTTGCAGAAGGTGACGCTGTAGAGTTTGATGTGATTGATGGTAATAAGGGTCCTCAGGCAGCTAATGTTGTTAAGGCGTAAGCACTTTGGATTTATTATATAAAATTTAGTTAATTCTATAATGCGATTAAACGCCTCTCCAACCGGGGAGGCGTTTAAAATTAGAAGGAGAATTAATATGTCTGATTTTCAAAATATTTTTGAATATATCATCCCCGAAGGCTTCAAAATGAGCAAAGGACAGAAAAAAATTGCAGAATACATTTCAAATCACTATGACAGTGCTGCATTTATGACTGCCGCAAAGCTTGGTGATGCTGTGGGAGTGAGTGAATCAACTGTTGTCCGTTTTGCATCAGAACTAGGCTTTGACGGTTTTGCACAGTTTAAAAAAGCACTGGGCGACATAGTTAAAAACAAGCTTACCTCTGTACAAAAAATGGAAATAATTTCCTCCAAAATAGGTGATGAGGATGTACTCAAAAATGTTATGCTTTCAGATATAGAAAAGCTAAGGCAGACCATATCTTCGGTAAACACTACAGATTTTGAACACGCAGTGGATATTCTTTTAAAAGCAAAAACTGTTTACATTCTGGGTGCAAGAACCTGCTTTTCGCTTGCTTCGTTTTTGGAAGTCTATTTAAATATGCTTCTTGAGAACGTGAAGATAGCTACATCTAATTCTGCAAGTGATGTTTTTGAGCAGATGTATCGTATAGGCAAAAACGATGCACTTATTGCAATAAGCTACCCCAGGTACTCTCAGCGCACCTTAAAAGGAGTTAAATTTGCCCACGAGAGAGGCGCAGATATTATATCTATAACAGACAGTCCCACATCACCCATCGTGAGCTACTCGGAGTGTTCTCTTATAGCAGGTTGTGATATGAGCAGTATCGTTGATTCTCTTGTGGCACCGCTTAGTCTTATAAACGCCCTTATTGTTGCTATAGCTATGCGCAACAAGGAGAGGACTGCTCGCACATTTGAATCTCTTGAAGATATATGGGATAAATATAATGCATATCGAAATTCAGAGGATTCTTAAGCAGCACACATCTATTTAAGTCTGTGATACCCGGAGGATAATATGTCAGTTGTAGTAATCGGTGGAGGTCCCGCCGGAATGATGGCAGCGGCAATTGCTGCATCACGAGGCAAAAAAGTTGTCCTGCTCGAAAAGAATGCCACATTGGGTAGGAAGTTACTCATAACAGGCAAAGGCAGATGCAATATAACCAATAATTGCGATATAAGTGAATTTATAAATAATGTTCCTGTAAACAGTAGTTTTTTATACAGTGCCTTCTATAGCTTTACAAACACGGACCTTATTGATATGCTTTCCAAGTTTGGCTTGGAAACCAAAGTGGAACGAGGCGGAAGAATTTTTCCTGTGTCGGATAGTGCTAATGATGTTTTAAACACACTAAAGCGAATACTAAAAGCTTATGATGTAAAGGTAGTATCTGCTGAGGTAAAGGAAATCCGCATAACAGATGAGGGCAAACAGGTTATCGTAAAGGGAAACAAGATGGTTAGATGCTCATCTGTAATTATTGCTACAGGAGGACTTAGCTATCCTGCCACGGGCTCTACAGGTGATGGATACAAATTTGCTAAACTACTTGGACACAGCGTAACAGAACTAAAGGCTTCGCTTGTACCACTGTCTGTCAAATCGCCTTATATACCTCGTCTTATGGGCTTGTCGCTTCGCAATATAGGTATCAAGGTATTTATGGACGGCAAGGAGATTTATTCGGATTTTGGCGAAATGCTTTTTACCCACTACGGAATGAGTGGTCCTGTGATATTGAGCGCAAGCTCGCATATGCGTGACTTTAAAAAGCATAAATACGAAATTTCCATAGACCTAAAGAGTGCACTCGATGAGGATACTCTCGATAAGAGAATTTTGCGTGACTTTGATAAATCAAAAAATAAAATATTTGCAAATTCTCTTGGAGATCTTCTGCCCAAAAAACTCATACCCGTAATTATAGATGCAAGCGGTATTGACCCTCAAAAAAAGGTGAATGAAATAACTCGTCAGGAGCGCCTAGCTCTGGTTTCTCTTCTTAAGGAATTCCGCTTTTCTGTAGAGGGCCTGCGCCCCGTGGAAACTGCCATCATCACTTCGGGCGGTGTAAATGTAAAGGAAATCAACCCAAAAACTATGGAGTCAAAGCTGTGCCCTGGAGTGTTTTTTGCAGGAGAGGTTATAGATGTAGATGCCTATACAGGAGGCTTTAATCTTCAAATAGCCTTTTCTACAGGATACCTGGCAGGAAAAAATGCATAAATTCTTACTAAAAGCCAATCATACCTATGGGTGATTGGCTTGAATTTTAAAAAAACACTTGTTGTGGTTCTAGTTCCTTTTTTAGCCATCGTTTTTGTGCAGTGGGGTCTTTTGTACCCAAAAACAAGAGAACTTTTTACCGGCATTGAGACTAAGGAAGGAATAGCATACACTCCGCTTACAGAAACAAACACAAGATATATTGAACTTACTTTGGAAGAAGGAACGCCCGAGGGCGAAATAATGATACTCTTCAATTCGAGGTGTGTTGCAAGATTTACTCAAAAAACCGTAATCGTACCTGTGGAATGTGACGGTGTGTTTGAAATAATAAACGGCAACGATTATAACCTAACCGTTGCCGCCAGATGTGACAGTGCAGATATAACTCATATAAATAATGTCATCCCAAAAGGGATTCATACTTTGTGCTCCGTACATTTATAGTGTATGGGGCATATTTTTAAGTATATCCTTTCTTGCAATCATCTCGTCAATTCTATTTATATACTCCGAAACTTCCTTTACATTAAATATTCTGTCGATTTTTGAACCGTCAATTATTTTGGTGGAGCTTCCGGCACCAAGAGCATATATTGTCTGTACCTCTTCCATAATATATATGTTATAAAGGCACTCGTGCCCCTTATCGCAATAGCCCACATTTTCCAGGTTTCCAAGCATATTTTTCTGTCTGTACATATAGTAGGGGAGTTTATTAAGATTCATCATACACTCGTGTGCTTGAGCGAGCATATTATTTACGGTTTTGCTGGCAGTGGGTGTGTACATGGAGTATTTCTCGTCGAGGTATGAGCCGCGTTTTATAGACATTGTATGTACAGTTATGCTCTGGGGATTGAGTTTTTCCATTTCACGCAGGGTATGTTCAAAATCGTATTCTGTCTCTTCGGGCAAGCCTGCGATTAGGTCCGCATTTATATGAGAAAACCCGTGTTTTACCGCCATATCATATGTGCGTATGATATCTTCGGGAGTATGTCGTCTGCCGATTATATCGAGGGTTTTCTGATTCATAGTCTGCGGATTTATGCTTATTCGTGAAATTCCGTGGTTTCGTATTATCCTGAGCTTGTCATCGTTTATGGTGTCGGGTCTTCCGGCTTCCAATGTAAATTCTCGAATAGAAGACAAATCAAAGCATTCTTCCATAGTATTTAAAAGCCTTTCAAGCTGACTTTCATTAAGACTTGTTGGAGTTCCGCCGCCAATATATACCGTATCAATCTTTAACATATTATTCCGTATTATTTCAGCTACAGCGTGCATTTCCTTACATAGTGCATCCATATATTCTTCGGTCAATGCACCGGAAAATTTTATAGACTGCGATGTAAACGAGCAGTACAGACATCTGGTGGGGCAAAAAGGTATGCCTATGTACAGACTTATTGAATTTGGCAATATTGTGTCAATGAGCTTTTTCTCATTGTTTGCTACCTCTATGGCAAGATTGGATTTATCGGGGGAACACTCAAAATATGTGTCAAAATGTGACTTAATTTCGGATTTTGTCCTGCCCATACCGAGTAATTCTCTTACCATTTTGCTTGGTCTTATGCCTGTAATGAGCCCCCAGGGGAGTACAGTTCCCAGAGCTTCTTTAAAAACCTCGTTTATTGTCTTTTTTACATATATTTTATTCTCGCAGTCTGAATTTACACTAAATGAGTATATTTTGCTGTCCAAAGAGAGAGTAGCAGTGTAGGTATATATGTCTTTCTGTCGTACGACTTCCGAAATAATATAATCCCCGGACTTGGGGATTATATTGGAAACTTCGATTTTTATTTTTGGGATATGTGCACTTATCATTTCGCGTGCGGCATATTCTTCACTATGATTTTTGAGAACGAGTATCATTATAGTTCCTCACACAAATGGATTGTTTTTCATTTCTTTTCGGATTGAGGTAGTATTGCCGTGACCGGGATATACAATGGTCTCAGGGTCCAGAGTGTAGAGCTTGTTTTGAATCGAATGTCTTATTTCCGTAAAGCTTCCTCCCGGAAAGTCTGTCCTGCCTATAGAATATTCAAAGAGTGTATCACCGCTAAAAAGAGCATTTCCTGCGAGAATACACATACTTCCTCTGGTGTGACCTGGAGTATGAATAAATCTTATTTGTGTACTTCCAAAAGGAAGAGTACTGGAGTCTCGTACAGTTATGTCAGCTTTAGTAACCGGCGAATTAATGCCAAACGGAGCACACATATTAAGGTGCGAATCGTTTAGTGCTAAAGAATCGTCCTCATGTATTATGACCGGCACATCAAAAGCCTTTTTAATATCATCGAGTGCACCAATATGGTCGGTGTGGGCGTGAGTTATTATGATGTATTTTAATGTAGAACCAGAGTCTTTTATGAGCTTTACAGCCATTTCCCCGTATGCACCGGGGTCTACAACAAACATTTCGCCAGAAGCTTCATCGGTAACCATATAAAAGTTTGCACCCAGCTCTCCAAGAGGAGCGGATTTAATAATCATAATATTTCACCTCAATTGTTACGGGTTACTTCAACCACATCCTTGAGAGTTCCAAGCTTCTTTATAAGAAGGTTGAGCTGCTCAGCATCTGCAACTTCAACAGAAATCTCAACTATACCAAGACCGTCCTTTGTAGAGCGGGCGTTTAGTGTCCTTAGAGAAACCTTGGTATCATTTACGATATTTGCAACCTCAAGCACAAGACCATCTCTGTCTGCACACACAATCTTGATTTTAGACAGATATGATGTATTGGCATTGTTTTCCCACGATACATCGATGAGTCTTAAGCGCTCTTCTTCATCCTTGTGCATAGCAGCTATGTTTATGCAATCCTGACGGTGTATGGATACACCTCTGCCTCGGGTGATGTATCCTATGATTTTATCTCCCGGAACAGGGCTGCAGCATTGTGAATATCGTATAAGGCAGTTTTCTATACCTTTTACTATTATGCCATCGGAAGAAGATTTCTTGGGCTTGGGTGTTGAAGCTGCCTGAATATTAAGGGGAAGCTCAGCTTTTGCGTG
Organism: Clostridia bacterium; assembly: GCA_045576175.1. Classification (GTDB taxonomy): domain Bacteria; phylum Bacillota; class Clostridia; order UMGS1810; family UMGS1810; genus RGIG8748. The sequence continues at coordinate 5,632 of JAZNFW010000042.1, forward strand.
GGACTTTTTATACTCGTCTTTGAGCTTGTTTATTACATTACTAAGCATAAGACCGCCGTAACCGATATTTGCATAGAGGTCATCCTCGCTTGCGTAGCCGTATCTCTTTACAAGCTTTGCAATATAGTCGGGGGAATCAAGCTCCAATTGAGACAATCCCTGTCGTTTGAGCTCCTTTTCTATCATTTCTTTTCCAAGAATGATATTTTCTTCACGCTTTTCTTTCTTAAACCATGCATTTATTTTGTTTCGTGCCTGATTGGTTTTTACTATTTTAAGCCAATCCATACTTGGTCCGTGAACAGCAGAAGATGTTATGATTTCGACAATTTCACCGTTTTTGAGCTGGTATTCCAAAGGAACAATTTTGCCGTTTACCTTTGCGCCCTGCATTTTATAACCAATAGCAGAGTGTATGCTAAACGCAAAGTCAATAGGAGTGGAACCGGATGGGAAGGAGAGAACATCACCCTTTGGCGAGAATACAAAAACCTGGTCTGTAAACAGGTCTATCCTGAGGTTCTGCAAGAATTCCTCCTCGCTCTTTGCGTCATTTTGAACATCAAGAAGCTGACGCACCCAGAGGAATTTCTGGTCTGTAGCGTCATCTGATTTTTGAGGACCTTCCTTGTATTTCCAGTGTGCAGCGATACCGTTTTCGGCAATTTCATGCATTTCCTTTGTTCTTATCTGAATTTCAAACGGGCGCCCGTCACTGCCTATTACGGTTGTATGAAGCGACTGATACATATTGGGCTTGGGCATGGCGATATAGTCTTTAAATCTGCCTGGCATAGGCTTATAGAGCTCATGGGCAGCACCAAGTGCCGCATAGCAGTCGCTCACAGTATCGGTAACAATTCTTACTGCAAACAAATCATAGATCTGGTCGAGTGTTTTGTTTTGAGTGTACATCTTACGGTATATGCTGTAAAAATGTTTTGGTCTGCCATCTATTGTGCAGTTGATGTTAAGACTTGCTAGCTTCTGACGCAAATCCAGCTTTATATGGTCTATATATTTTTCTCTTTCGTGTCTTTTTTGGTTTATGCCTTTGACTATTTCAAAATAGGCAATCGGGTCTAAGTACTTTAAGGATATATCCTCAAGCTCCCATTTAATTTTGTACATACCAAGCCTGTGTGCAAGGGGAGCAAAAATTGTAAGCGTTTCGCGAGCCTTTTCTCTTTGCTTTTCTTCACTCATACTAATAAGAGTGCTCATGTTGTGCATACGGTCGGCAAATTTTATTATGATTACGCGGATGTCACTTGCCATGGCAAGAAACATCTTTCTTAAGTTTTCCATATCTCGTTCTTCTTTGTTGGAAAACTCAATTTTATCAAGCTTTGTAACACCGTCAACAAGCAGTGCAACCTGCTCACCAAATTGCTTTTTAATATCCTCGCTTGAATAAAGGGTATCTTCTACAACATCGTGAAGAAGAGCCGCACAGATTGAATCCACATCCATCTGCATTTCGGCAACTATCTGTGCTACTGCAAGTGGATGGGTAATATAGGGAGTTCCCGAAATTCTTTTTTGCTCCTTGTGGGCTTCATATGCCAGATTGTAAGCAGCGGTGAGCTTGTCTATATCTGCATTGGCATTAAGTGATTTAACTGTTTCAATAAGTTTTTCAAATTTTTGGTTTGGCATACGGATACCCCCTTATACACCATATTCTCTGTAAGTTGAAGAATCTGTGAGATTGGTTTTTAAATCAAAATTTTTGCCTTTTTCTATATGACATCCATTGTTTCTAGTTTCTATATTTAAAATTTCAAGCTCAGAAAAAATTTTGAGAGCAGTTTTAATCTTTGGGTTCACAAATCTAATTTTTCTGTATGCTGAAAGGCAAAACATCATATCATATTCAAAATTTGAGATGCCCTGTGTCAGCTTGTTTTTAATATCTGTAAAAATACACTTTAGCTCGTCTCTTGTTATAAGTTTGTTTTTCTTAGAAAATTTAATGTCTCTTATAATAAATTGAGCCCTTGTAACACCCCTGAAAGAGTTGATACTAAGATTTCCCACAACAGAAATGTAATCTCCTTTTGAAAATTCCTTTATAGTATCCGTCATAGAAAAAGCAGGAAATTCACATTGTGTATATCCGTTAGAAACGGTTATAAAAGCGTGCTTATGGTTTTCGGTATAGCGGATATTCTCAATCTTGATATCCTCTATGCAAAACAGAGGAGTGCGATTACCAACACCGTACGGCTCAAGCACAGAAAGGGAGCTTGCGTTTGCTATATCTATATCCTCAAGCGATATCAGTGAGTCTACTTCCACAACGGGTGTGCGGGTTTCTTCGTTTATGAGAGGAGTTATTACCTCGTTTATACTTTTTTCAAATTCATTGAGCTTGTCGGCTTGTATAGTAAAGCCGGCAGCAAGCTCGTGGCCGCCGAATTTGGTAAGAGACTCGGAACAAGCAGAAAGTGCCTCGAAAAGATTTATTCCTCTTATGCTTCTTCCCGAAGCCTTACCGGTACCGTCGGGATTTATGCTTACAACTGCACTTGGTTTGTAATACTTTTCAGTTATTTTGGACGATACAATGCCAATTATTCCGTGAGCCCAACCGTCGCTTGATACAAGAATAAAACTATTGTCATATAATCTTTTCTGTTCGATTATATGAATACATTCCTCAAATATTTTTTGTTCGATTTTTTGCCTTTCCTTGTTAAAAAAGTCAAGCTGTTCTGCCATTTCATAGGCTTTCTTTTCGTCGGTTTCGGTTAGTAGTTTTACCGAGTCGGAAGCCTGCGAAATTCTGCCGGGTGCATTAAGTCTTGGAGCTATTGCAAAACTGATGTCGGACGATGTAATTTCGTCCTGCTTTAAGCCTGCAACAGTAATTATGGATTTTATACCTGCATTACTTGTTTTGTGAAGTCTTAATATGCCCCTTGAAACAATATAGCGGTTTTCGTCTTTTAATGGCACCATATCTGCTACAGTTCCAATTGCAACCACATCACAATATTTTTCGAAAATATTTTTGTCAAGACCGGAATGTGCATAAATGAGCTTAAAAGCAACACCCACTCCTGCAAGTGCATCAAACGGATAGTTTGCTGTGGGTATTTTGGGGTTAATTACTGCGAGTGCATCAGGAAGCTTTTCCTTTAATGCATGATGGTCTGTTACTATAAGGTCAATATTCAGGGATTTTGCATAATCCACTTCGCTTATTGCTGTTATACCAACGTCAACGGTTATAATAAGTGAGACACCGCGCTTGTTTAAAATATCTATGGCATCAGTGTTTAAGCCATATCCCTCCGTGAGCCTGTCAGGTATGTAGGATATTACATCTGCTCCAAGGGAATTTAAGTAGTCTGAAAGGATGTAGGTTGCTGTGATTCCGTCTACATCATAATCACCGTAAACGGCAATTTTTTCTTTTTTCTTTAAGGCAATATTTATTCTTTCCACAGCCTTGTGCATATCATTTAAAAGAAATGGGTCGTGCATATAGCTTTCGTCTGTATTTAAAATACTCTTTGCATCGTCGTAACCAATACCTCTTGCACACAAAACATTTGCACAGAGCATAGAAACGCCAAAATCTTTCGATATGCGGAGTGCTGTGGGGTAATCTATATTGGGCATAAGCCATTTTTTTGGATTGTACAAATTACACACCACGCTTAATTAATTATTTTATCATTATAACATTTCTACACATAAAGTGCAAGAAAAATCAAAAGATTTATAACAAAGAAAAAATTAGTATTATTACTTGTAAAGCCAACTTCAAAATGATATAATACTGGTAATAACTGCAAAATGGAAGGGGATATATATGGCAAGACCTATTGGGTATAAGATAGCCGTGGCTTTGTCTACATTTGTTCAGACAACAATGTCCCTTATAGTGCCCGCAGGGATTTTTATTTTTGGAGCTATATTTCTTGTGGATAAATTTTCTTTTCCGGAGTACACTAAACCAATAGGTGTGGTTTTGGGAGTTGTTGCCGGATTTTATAGTATGTTTAAGTACATTTTCTCGGTGGTTAAAATTACAAATCGTGATGAAGATTAAGGGGAGGTAGCCAAATGTCTTTTAAAAACAGTGCAAAGGAAATTATTAAGATTGCAATAGGTTCTCTTATTTTGTCTGTTGTATTGGTGTGTATATTTGCCCTTTTTGGTCATTTTTCAATAAAGGTTGTGTGGGGTGGACTTCTTGGAGTTTTTACTGCTGTCCTGAATTTTACTCTCTTAGCTCTAACTTTGGAGTTTTCCCTTGGAAAAGGGCAGAGAAGGGCTCAGGGGCTCATAGGACTATCATACACAGTAAGGCTGGCTATAATTGCAGTTATAGTTGTATTTGCCATTAAGTCGCCGCATATCAACTACATAGCAGCTGTAATACCGCTTGTTTTTCCGAGAATAATTATTACAGCATTAAATGTTTTTTATAAAAACAAAAAGGAGGATAGCGAAATTGAACGGACCGCAAATACTCTTTAAAATACCTATATTTGGTGGAATCCCCGTTACAGAAACCATTGTAAATATGTGGGTTATTATGGCAATAATAGTTGCTGTTTCCATATGGCTTGGAGCCGGTCTTAAGCTAAGACCGGAAACAAAAAAGCAAATCGTTGCCGAAAAGCTTGTGTCTATGCTGTACAAATTAGTTGGAGACACAATGGGTGAAAAAAATATTAAATACGCTCCCTATATAGGAACACTATTTACAATTTCTATATGCGGAAGTGTATCGAGCCTTTTTGGTGTTAGACCTTACACTGCCGATTTGAGCGTTACTCTAGGTTGGGCACTTGTAACCTTCTTTATGGTGCAGATAACATCCATAAGAACAAACGGCGTTCTTGGTTGGCTTGGCGGATTTGTAAAGCCCATACCGCTTCTTCTGCCGCTTAATATCGTAAGCGAAGTTGCAAACCCCATATCGATGTCGTTTCGTCATTTTGGTAATATTGCAGCAGGTATGGTAATCACTTCACTTCTATATGGAGCTTTGGCTTCTCTAAGTGCAGTAGTACTGCAATTTATACCCAATGCGTTTATAAACTCAATACCGATTTTCCAGTTCGGTCTACCTGCAGTGCTATCTGTTTACTTTGATTTATTTTCCAGTTTCTTGCAGGCTTATATCATTGTAATGCTTACGATGGTTTTTGTGTCCGGAGCAAGCGAAGCTTAACGGATTAAATTATAAAAACATTTTATTTTTTAGGAGGAATTTAATATGTTAGAAAGAGCGATTATTTTAGCAGCGTCCGCAGTTGGCGCAGGTCTTGCTATGATAGCAGGTATAGGCCCCGGTATTGGTCAGGGCTATGCAGCAGGTAAAGCTGCCGAAGCTGTAGGAAGACAGCCCGAAGCTAAGGGAGATATAACATCTACTATGCTTTTTGGTTGTGCAGTTGCGGAATCAACAGGTATCTATGGTCTTGTAGTTGCACTTATTCTCTTGTTTGCAAATCCGCTTATCAATCTTTTGTAATACAATACTAAAATACTTCATTAGAAAGGCGTAGTACAAATGGGAGAATTCTTGGCTTTTGTAACTATAGATGTGTGGACACTCATTTTTACGTGGTGTAACCTTATACTGCTTTTTTTTC
>JAZNFW010000043.1:0-2591 GCA_045576175.1 Clostridia bacterium
GCTTAAGTGATAGAGGTTCATGTCATATGGACCCCAGACGTTTTCGTGCGGATCGATTTTATTCTTGATACCATCAAGACCTGCCATAAGAATTGCCGCATAGCAGAAATACGGATTACATGTGGCATCGGGGTTTCTAAGTTCAAATCTTCTTAACTTGGGTTCTTTTGCATATGCAGGAATACGGATTACCGCACTTCTGTTTGATGTGGCGTAGCCAACTGTAACAGGTGCTTCAAATCCGGGTACAAGTCTCTTAAAGGAGTTTGTGCTGGGGTTTGTAATAGCACAAAGAGATGCAATATGCTTTAAAAGTCCGCCTATAAAATAGTGTGCTTCCTGACTTAAGTTGGAATATCCGTTGTCATCGGAAAATACAGGCTCTCCGTCCTTTAAAAGAAGCATATGAACATGCATTCCGCTGCCTGCCTCGCCCATTACCGGCTTTGGCATAAATGTGGCAGACATTCCGTACTTTCTTGCTGTGTTATGGATGATATATTTTATCATCATAGTGGCATCTGCCATCTTGGACATCTGACCAAGCTCAGGCTCAATCTCGAACTGACCGCCTGCACCAACCTCGGGGTGGTGGTAGTTAAGAGCTATGCCTGCATCGTCTATGAGCATACACATTTCGCTACGAGCTTCGTAGGACACATCAAACGGCTTTGCAATATGGTAGTTCTTCTGCTTGGGAACGATGTTTCCAAGACCTTCTTCTGCGCTATTCCAGTGTGCCTGTGCGGCATCGAGTGCCACGCCTATGGATTCGGGCTTTACTTCCCAGCCGATATCATCGAAGAGATAGAATTCAAATTCAGGTAAAATGAGCATAGTATCTGCAATACCGCTGTCCTTAAGATACTTTTCGGCAGCGAGAACGATATTTCTGGGATACTGTGCCAGAGGTCTGTTTTCGGGGTTGTCTATTATCATAGCATTACCTGTCATAGACAATGTGGGGATTTCACAGAACGGGTCGATAACCGCAGTGTCGGGGTCGGGTATAAATACCATATCGCTCTTTTCAACCACTGCATAACCGTAGTTGGATGCATCAAAGCCTATGCCGTTTTTCATAGTCTTTTCCGAAAAGTTCTTGGCAGGTATTGTTACATGGCGAAACTGACCGTTGATGTCTACCATCTTGAAGTCAACCATTTTTATACCGTTTTCTTCAATCAGTTTCAAAATGTCTTTTACTGTTTTCATACTAAAACTCCTTTTTACACAAAATTTCCTTTTGTTTATTTACGAAAAACAAATTACAATTTTTACCTACATTAATTATACGCCTACAAAGCTCTAAATGCAAGAATTATTTATCTGGTAAGCTTTTTTATCCATCTGTATCTGTTTACCTTGATTGATGCGGCAACGCACTTGAAAATCTGGTCTGAGTTTAGACAGGCAACAACAGCTACGGGGTGCCAGTTCCACACAAAAGCACCTAGAAACGAAAGCGGCAAAACAACTCCCCAAAGGCTTATGAGGTCATTTATCATAACAAACTTTGAGTCTCCTCCGCCACGCACTATACCGCACGCAACGGGCATCTGATAGCTTGTACCTATACAGGTTACACAAAAAACGAGTATAAAACTCTCTGCAAGAGAGCGTGTCTGCGGTGTTAATTCATAAAGGCTTAAAACAGGAAGTCTTATTGCAAAGAGCATAGCACTTACAACTAAGCCTAAGCTTATGAATACAAGCTGTAAGGTGTGTGTCATATTTTTTACTCTGGGTATATCCCCCACTCCGACTGCCTTGCCGATATGAACTGCAGCGGCACTTGCGGAGCTTATGACTATGACTTTGAGCACCTGATAAATTGCAGTTGAAGCTGAGTTTGCAGCTATGGCACTTTCGGACATATGACCCAGTATAACAGTTTGCAGTGCAGTAGACACACCAAAGATTATGCCCGTTATTAAGAACGGCACACAATTTTTAAGGTAATCTATAATATATATCTTCTTGACAACAAAGAAGTCCCTTATTTTGAATTTGATTTTCTTGTCTACAAATAATATGTACCAAAGGGCTACAACAAATTCAACAATTCTTGCGGTGAGAGTTCCTATGGCTGCGCCGCGTACACCCATCTCGGGTGCACCCAAATTTCCACCGATAAGAAGATAGTTAATAGAGCAGTTTATAACCAGGGTGGAAAGTGATATATAAAACGCTATATTTACCACCTCAACACTTCGCATCATAGCGAGCATAGCGGATGTTATGGCAAAGGTTAGATACGAATACTTGATAATTTCAAGATACATAACACCCTCGTTAATTATATTGGGATAGGGCGTAAACAAAGTCATAATCTGCCTTGGAAACAGTGCACACACTGCAAAGAGCAAAACTCCCAGGAAAATCGAGAGCATAAAGGCTCCTGATGCAATTCTTTTAATAGGGTCTATTCGCCTTTGTCCCCAATACTGACTTGCAAGGACAACCAATGCGTCACCTATTGCTATAACAAGCTGATGGTACACAAACTGCACCTGATTTATCGCAGCTACACCTGCAAGTGCACTCTCGCTGTAGCTGCCTATCATAATATTATCTGCAAGATTTACACT
>JAZNFW010000044.1:0-1614 GCA_045576175.1 Clostridia bacterium
TATGCACTGCTTGCCCGCATACAGAGGATATGAGGTAGTGAGCGAGGTTATAGATGGTCCTAGGTCGGTTATTTTTGATGAAGCAGAAAACAGACTTCACGCTCAAAAGGCTGTAATGGCACTTACCATGGGAAATGATTAAAGGAGTAAATACAAATGAACAGTGGTTTTGAAATACGAAATGCCTCTGAAAAGGATATAGACCAGATATACGAAATAACAGAATCGGCATTTATAAAATACAAAGAACTTGCCGCAACAGAATATGACCTTCCTGCATTAAAAGAGACAAAGGAGATTATAGCAGAAGACATAAAAAATAAGCTTGTGCTTGTGGCGTACATAAACGGAAAGGTTGTTGGCAGCGTAAGAGTGGCTGTAAATGGTGATATAGGATATTTAAGCCGTTTTGGTGTAAATCCTGAGTATCAAAACCTGGGCGTAGGTAAGGCTCTTATGAACCTTGTGGATATAAATATGAAGGTTATGGGCGTAAAACAGCTTCAGCTTCACACTGCAGCCAAGGTAAAGTCCCTTGTGTGCTTCTACTATGGAAGAGGTTTCTATATAGACTCTACCGAAAAGGATAGGGACTATATAAGAGCGTTACTTTGCAAAGACTATGTATAAACGGAAAGGGTTGTAAAAACTATGTTTTTTACAACCCTTTAAGTTATTCTACTATACCTTCAAAAGTGTAGCCGAGTTCTTCGATTATACTTTTAATTTCTTCTGTATCTATCAGCTCTTCGCCTGCTATGGTAGCGGTTTTTTCTTCGAGATTTATATCAACTGAGCCGAATTTTGAAAGGGCTTCTATAACCCTTGATGCACATTTCTGGCACATCATACCCTCGATTTTTACTGTCTGAATTATTTTAACCTCATCGTTTGAAATGCCTTCTTGTTTAGCGTTTTCCTGAGCCTCTTTGCGTGCTTTAACATAGTAGTATGCAGTAATTAATATAAGCACAACAAGTACAATAATTTCAATAGTTCTACCCATTATTATTCCTCCGTTTTATCTTGTATACAGTTTATATAAATCGGCATATTTGCCGCCCTTTGCCATAAGTTCATCGTGTGTGCCTGTTTCTTCTATTCCGTTTTCTGTGAGCACAAATATGCGGTCAGCATTCTTTATGGTGGTGAGCCTGTGCGCAATAGTAAGCGTTGTGCGGTTTTTGGCTAGCTCCTCAAGGGATTTTTGAACTATAAGCTCGCTTTCGTTATCCAGTGAGCTTGTAGCCTCGTCCAAAATCAGAATGGGAGGATTTTTTACAAAAACTCTGGCTATGGAGAGTCTTTGCTTTTGTCCGCCCGAGAGCTTTATACCTCTTTCGCCTATATAGGTGTCGTAACCATTTGGCAGTGCCATTATAAACTCATGTGCGCCTGCTTTTTTGGCAGCTTCCACGATTTTTTCATCTGTTACATTTTTGTCTGCGTAGGATATGTTCTCCCTCACAGTTCCCGAGAAGAGATAAACATCCTGCTGGACTATGCCTATATTGTCTCGCAGCGATTTAAGAGTTACATCCCTTATGTCTACTGAGTCAATTAGTATATCTCCGCTTTTTATGTCGTAAAACCTTGGTATAAGGTTTACAAGGG
>JAZNFW010000045.1:0-2965 GCA_045576175.1 Clostridia bacterium
GGTGACAAGGGAAGCTTAAAGACTGAAAATGCAACAGTAAAGGTTACAGACACCAAAAAGATGGGTGCAGACAAGTTCCTGCACATCTGCAAGGTGGAAGAGGGCGTTATTTCTAAGGGTGACGAGGTTACTGCAACCGTTTGCGGCAAATATCGCTCACAGACAGAGGCAAACCACTCTGCAACCCACCTTTTGCAAAAGGCATTAAAGCTCACCTTGGGCGACCATGTTGAGCAGGCAGGGTCTTTTGTAAATTCCGAAAGATTAAGATTCGACTTCTCTCATTACGAGGCTATGACATTGGACGCAATAAAGAAGGTCGAGGATATGGTAAACTCCGCCATAGCTGAGGCTATGGATGTAGACTGCAGAGTGATGCCCATAGAAGAAGCCAACAAATTAGGTGCTATGAGCCTCTTTGGCGAAAAATACGGCAGCGAGGTTCGTGTTGTTAGAATGGGCGATTTCAGTCTGGAATTCTGCGGCGGCACACATGTTAAAAACACTTCTTCAATAGGACTTTTCAAAATCTTGTCCGAGTCCTCTGCTGCAGCAGGCATAAGAAGAATCGAAGCTATTACAGGTGCGGGGATTCTTAAGTATCTCTCCGAAAAAGAAGAACTTGTTTCTTCCGTGGCGTCCATCTTAAAGTGTGCTCCTTCTGAGGCAACCACCAAAATCGAGGCTCTCCAGGCAGAAAACAAAGCTCTTTCCAAGGAAATCGAGTCTTTAAAGGAAAAGATGGCAGGCGGCGGAATAGACGATATGAAAAACAGCGCCGTAGATGTAAACGGTGTTAAGGTAATTCTTGGAAAAATCCCCGGTGCAGATGTAAACACCTTAAGAAAAATCGGTGACAATATGAAGGATGCCTTCGACAGCGAGGTAACTGTAATTGCGTCCGAATCCGACGGCAAGGTAACACTTATCTGCTCTGCAAACAAAAACGCTGTGGCAAAGGGCGTTCACTGCGGTATGGTTATAAAGAATATCGCATCCTTTGTGGGCGGTTCAGGCGGTGGCAGACCCGATAGTGCACAGGCAGGCGGTAAAGATGCTTCGGGTATAGATGATGCCTTAAATGCCGCTCTGGAAACTGTAAAAACACAAGTAAAATAGGAGGGAACAAAATGTCAGATTGTATTTTCTGCAAAATAGCTTCCGGGCAGATTCCTACTAATTATATATATGAGGATGAAAAGGTTGTGGCTTTTAATGATATTGAGCCACAGGCGCCCCATCATATTCTCATAATACCAAAGGAACATATATCTTCCGCACTCGAAATAAACAATGACAATGGCGATATAGTTTCGCATATATTCTGCGTTGCAAGTAAGATAGCCAAAGAAAAAGGCTTTGCCGATAAGGGCTTTCGCCTTGTAAACAACTGCGGCGAGCACGGCGGTCAGACTGTGGGGCATCTTCACTTCCATCTTCTTGCAGGCAGATACCTTCAGTGGCCTCCCGGTTGATTTAGGCTTGTGCGAAATTTGTTCTTGACATACTTTGCAAAGTTTTGTATAATGTAATAGTATAATTTTGTCTTAACCGTTATGTGTTAGAAAGATAGGCATTAACGGAGGGAGGGAATTTTAATGGCAGAAATCAGAATCAAAGATAACGAATCCTTGGATAGTGCTCTGCGCAGATTTAAGAGACAGTGTGCTAAGTCCGGTGTTTTGTCCGAAATCAGAAAGAGAGAACACTACGAAAAGCCAAGCGTAAAGCGCAAGAAAAAGTCCGAGGCTGCAAGAAAGCGTTCCTACAAATAATTTGTCCGTTTTGGATAAGGAGGGATTTATATGAGCATAAAAGAAACTTTAACTCAAGATTTAAAACTCTCTTTAAAGGAAAAGGATACTATAAAAAAGAATACTGTACAAAGTATCAGAGCCGCTATTCTTCAATATGAGAAGGACAACCTCACAGAACTTGACGATGACGCCATATTAGATGTCATAGCCAAGGAGCTTAAAAAGCGTAAGGATGTTCTCCCTGAGTACGAAAAGAGTGGCAGGCAGGAATTAATAACACAGCTAAACAGAGAAATAGAAATCGTAATGGGTTATTTACCTTCCCAATTATCTGAAGACGAGTTAGACGGAATTGTAAGACAAGCCGTAGAGACAACCGGAGCTTCTTCTATGAAGGATATGGGCGCTCTTATGGCGGAGGTTATGCCAAAGGTAAGAGGCAGAGCCGACGGCAAGATGGTAAACGCACTTGCCAAGAAATATTTAATGTAGTATCAATAAGGGGAGCATACCGCTCCCCTTGCTTTTTGCCAAAATGCACTTTCAAAGGAGGCGTTAATATTGTTTAAAAGGTTTTATCCCGATATCGAGGTAAAAAATGTATTTGAGTTAGACGAAAAATTTTATTCTTCATATAATATAAAGGGAGTAGTTTTCGATATAGACAACACTTTGGTAACTCACGATACACCCACAGCACCCGAAAACATTTTAAACTATTTCAACCTTCTTGAAGAAAGCGGTATAAAAATTGCAATAGTTTCCAATAATCATAAAGAGCGTGTAGATGAGTTTTGCAAAGAGCTTGGCTATCCGTATATTGCAAGAGCATGGAAACCCTTTAAAAAGAATCTTAAAAGGATTAAAGATGAGCTTAATCTTCCTTCCGAAGAGATTTGTCTTGTGGGTGACCAGATTTTTACCGATATATACGGCGGACGTCGTATGAAGTTTCTTTCGGTGCTTGTAACCGCAGTTGGTAAAAACGAAACAAAACTGGTGGCTTTAAAGCGTATTTTTGAGCAACTTGTACTACACGAATACCGCAAAAACACTGGTAAAAAAGAAAAATAAAAAAATTTAAAAAAAATTGAAAAAAAGTGTTGACAAACCAAAACCTATATGGTATTATTAACAAGTCGCTTGCGAGAGAGCACTGATGAAGAGCTCTAAAGCAGCAGACACTTTGGTCTTTGAAAAATGAACAG
>JAZNFW010000046.1:0-7258 GCA_045576175.1 Clostridia bacterium
TATAAAGGATAATTTATATGAAAATACTTGAAGTTAAAAATTTAGTAAAATCCTTTGGCAAGACCGAAGTATTAAAGGGTATAGATTTTTCACTCGAAAAAGGCGAGGTACTCTCCATAATTGGCTCTTCCGGAAGCGGAAAGACTACTCTTTTGCGTTGCCTTAATTTTCTAGAGTTTGCCGAGAGCGGCACTATCGCTGTAGATGGCAAGGTAATATATGATGGAAGCTGCAATAAGGCTCTGTCTGACGAAGAGATACGCAAAATGCGACTCAATTTCGGGCTTGTGTTCCAGTCGTGTAATCTGTTTCCACAGTACAATGTGCTCGACAACATAACTCTTGCACCAAGACTTTTAAAATTCGACACCCCCGAAAATATAGACAAAAACGCAAAAAGTCTTATAGAGAGGGTAGGGCTTTCGGACAAAATAGATTTCTATCCCTGTCAGCTCTCCGGCGGTCAGCAACAGAGAGTTGCAATAGCCAGAGCGCTTGCGCTAAATCCCCACATTCTTTGTTTTGACGAGCCTACAAGTGCACTTGATCCCGAGCTTACGGGCGAAGTACTCAAGGTTATAAAAGGCTTAAAGGGAGAGGATACTACTATGATAGTAGTAACTCACGAAATGGAATTTGCAAAGAATATATCCGACAAGGTTATATTTATGGCAGGCGGAATCATATGTGAGATGGGAACTCCCGAGGAAGTGTTCGAAAATCCCAAATCGGAGAGAACAAAGATGTTCTTAAACAAATCACTTGAGAATATATAATACTACAGTGGGAACGCCGTGTGCGTTCCCCGCTTTGTATGGAGGTAAGAAAAATGAAAGTTATTCTTGTAAACGGAAGTCCCAACAAAGAGGGTTGCACCTATACTGCTCTCACAGAGGTTGCAAAAACACTAAATGAGGAAGGAATTGAAACAGAAATTTTTAATCTCGGTGGAAGGGATATACTTCCTTGCAGAGTATGCGGAGCCTGCAAAAAAATCGGTAAATGTGTTATTGATGATGCTGTAAATGAATTCACAGCTATGGCAAAGGATGCCGATGGTTTTGTGTTTGGTACGCCCGTGCATTTTTCTGCACCGTCAGCCCTTATAAAGTGCTTTATGGATAGAGCTTTTTTTAGTGCCAAGGGAGTTTTCTGCCTTAAGCCTGCAGCAGCGGTTATTTCTGCCAGAAGAGCAGGAACAACATCTGCCTTTGATGATATAAATAAATATTTTATGATATCCCAGATGCCTGTTATCTCCTCAAAATACTGGAATATGGTACACGGTTCAAAAGCAGAGGATGTATTAGAGGACAAAGAGGGTATGCAGATAATGCGTGTTCTTGGAAGAAATATGGCCTGGTTTTTAAAGCTTAAAGACTCTGGCGATAAGCTTGGAGTTAAGTATCCAGTGCAGGAAGAAGATATCCGCACAAATTTTGTAAGGTAATTGTTAACATACTTTTAACTTTAATTGTGTAGTATTGACTTGGGCAATACAAAAGTCTATACTAATGAAAAAACGGAGTGTCATTATGTTTGGAAGATTATTTTACAGATTAAGTGAGAGATACAGGCAGTTTATGATAGGAAGATACGGTGCCGATGAACTTGGCTTGTTTCTTGTTATAGTATCAATTGTTTTGAGCCTTCTTTCAAGATTATTCTTTTGGGGATTTGTTTTAAGCTTTATTTCGTGGATGATTCTCATATGGTGTTTAATAAGAATGTATTCAAGAAATATCGCCAAGAGATATGAGGAAAAGGAAAAGTATCTTAAACTTAAAAATAAGTTTTTAGCATGGGTAAGAATTAAAAGAGATGCATGGAACAACCGAAAAACCCACAAGTACTTCAGGTGCACAAACTGCAAGGCGAGCATAAGAGTACCAAGAGGAGTGGGGAAGATTAAGGTTTCCTGCCCCCGTTGCCGAAAAGAAATGATTAAGAAAGCATAAAAATACTGCATAGCATTTGCTATGCAGTATTTTTATTTTATTATTTCAAGGCTTCTTTTAAGAATTCCGTTCATATGCGCTATTGCTGTGCCGTAGTTTGTTATAGGAACTTCGCTTTCTTTTGCAGCAAAAATTCTCGATTTCATCTCACTTTCATTTAGCATACATCCTCCGCAGTGTACTATCAGTGCGTAGTCTGTAAGCTTATCAGGAAATTCCATACCCGAAGAAAATTCAAAATTTAAGTTCTTTCCTGTGTGCTTTTTAATGAGATTAGGAAGCTTTACAGTACCGATATCCTTGCACTGTCTGTGATGAGTGCATCCTTCGGATATAAGTATTTTATCGCCGTCTTTAAGTTTATCTAGATTAAGTGCCCCGTTTACCGCACTTTCCAAAAGTCCTTTGACCCTTGCCATAAGTATGGAAAAAGATGTGAGGGGTATAGATTTGGGCACAATTTCTGACACTTCACGGAAAGCCTGACTGTCTGTTACAACTAAAGATGGCTTTATCTTATCTAATGCTTTTTTAAGTTCCGATGGCTTAACAACCACAGAAATCGCATCAGCATCCAGTGCATCTCGTATAGCTTGCTGTTGTGGTAGTATAAGGCGTCCCTTTGGTGCAGATTCATCGATTGGCGTTACAAACACTACAACATCATTGGGTTTTACAAAATCTCCTACCATACGAATAGGATTTGCCTTTGGCGCCATAGAAATAAGCATTTTCTTAAAGTCTTCTATGTTTCGTCCTGTTTTTGCACTTACGCATAAGGCATCTTCTGTAATATCCTCTGTATCACATTTATTAAACACTACTATGTGGGGGATACCTTTTTCTTTAAATGTGTCAATTAGCTCTTCGTCATAGTGGTTTAATCCTTGTGTAGCATCTACAACAACAACTGCTATATCTGTTTTTCGTATAATTTCATTTGTTCTTTTTATCCTAAGCTCCCCAAGAACTCCAAAGTCATCTATACCTGCAGTATCTGTTATAACAACAGGACCGAGTTTTCCAAGCTCCATAGCCTTGGAAACGGGGTCGGTGGTTGTGCCGGCTATTTCGGACACAACAGACATCTTTTGATTTGTTATAGCATTTGCGAGACTGGATTTTCCGGCATTTCTTCTGCCAAAAAAGGATATATGCACTCTGTTTGAGGAAGGTGTTTTATTAAGGCTCATACTTACCTCCAATAGCAAAGCTTAAAATACTATTAATATTGTATCATTTGTTAAACTTACTGTCAAACAAAAAGATTTACCTTTGCTTATTTTGATTAAGCTATAAAATTGAATATTTACTGTTGCGTCAAGATGCACACACTCTTTTGTATATAGTTGCTAAATATATTCCGTAAAACAGTATTTATATTGACAAAAAAAGACAGTTATTTTATAATTTAAAATAGAAAAGTTTTTAACTTGAATTTTGTATCAAAAATATATTTTAAGGAGGAATATTCAAGTGAACAAATTGGAAAGCTTTTTTAAAATCAAAGAGAGAGGAAGCAGCATCCGCACTGAGATTATTGCCGGTATAACCACATTCTTGGCTATGGCGTACATTCTGGCAGTTAATCCCAATTACCTTTCAATAGCAGGAATTCCTGCAGGCGCAGCTTTCTCCGCAACAGCTATTTCGGCAGCAATCGCCACACTTTGTATGGCGTTTTTTGCCAACTACCCCGTAGCACTTGCATCCGGTATGGGACTTAATGCATTCTTTGCATTTACAGTCTGCGGTACAATGGGCTACTCCTACAAGGTTGCTTTAACAGCCATCCTTATTGAAGGTATTATCTTTATGATACTCTCTATCTTTAAGTTCCGTGAGGCTCTTGTAAACAAGATTCCCGCCAACTTAAAGTTCGGTATCACAGCAGGTATTGGTCTCTTTATTACAATTATTGCTCTTATTAACGCAGGCATAGTTGTAGGTGACCCCGCTACAACTGTTGCTCTTGGTAACATTGCATCACCTCAGGTTGTGCTTGCACTTGTAGGTCTTTTAGTTATTGGTGTGTTCCAGCATTACAGAGTTCCGGGCGGAATTCTCCTTGGAATTATTGTTACCTGGATTCTTGGCATAGTATCTGAGCTTTGCGGTTGGTATGTTCCCAATCCCGATGCAGGTGTATACTCCGTAATCCCTGTATTTTCCATGAGTGCATTCCAGGCACCTCTTTTCTTTGACTTTGACTTTGGTTTTGTTGCAAAGAATTTAGCTTCATTTGCACTCGTAGTATTCACATTCCTCTATACAGATATTTTTGATACTGTAGGAACTCTCATTGGTGTTGCACAGAAGGGCGACCTTCTTGACAAAGATGGTAAGCTTCCCAAGGCTGGCGGAGCACTTATGGCAGACGCTGTAGGTACAGTTGTTGGTGCATGCCTCGGTACATCCACAGTAACAAGTTATGTAGAGTCCAGCGCGGGCGTTGCTGCAGGCGGTAAGACAGGTCTTGCTTCTGTTGTTACAGCAATTCTCTTCATCTTATCACTCGTTCTTGCTCCTGTATTTACAGCAATCCCCGGATTTGCTACAACACCTGCTATGCTCTATGTTGGTCTTCTTATGCTTTCTTCTGTTAAGAAGGTAGACTTCGAAGGAGATGCTGCAGATGTTATCGGTGCATTCCTTGCAATCGTTATGATGCCTCTCACATATTCCATAGCAAATGGTATTATGTTCGGTATGCTCGCTTGGGTTATCTTAAAGGTAGTTACAGGCAAAGTAAAAGACATAAGCGGTGTTATGTGGATTTCTGTTGCACTTTTTGCTGCATACATCATCCTCAAGGCTCTTGGTCTTGCATAATTTTTTAAAATACAATTCATACTATACACCCCAATGGATATGTATCGTTGGGGTGTGTTTTTTATGTCAAACCCAGTAAAGCAGGAGCATTTATATTGACAGAATTATATATTTATGGTATACTACAGAAAAATATTGTGAAAGTGAGGATAATAAAATGGATTCAGACGGGTGTCACAGTTGCACTTTTGCTGGACTGTACTATTTACTGCTATAAATAACTAAAGCATACCTATGTAGTACGAAATTGAATATAGGTGTGTTTTTTGCGTTTAAAACAAGTATTTAATACAGAAACGGAGATATATTTTAAAAATGAGTACAACAGCATATATAGTGCTTATGATAGCACTAATAACTGGTTCGGCATATTTTTCTGCTACTGAAACTGCGTTCTCATCTCTCAACAGAACCAGAATCAAGAATATGGCAGAAAAAGGTAACAAAAAGGCAGACCTTGCCTATAAATTATCGGAAAAGTACGATAAGCTTATATCCACAATTCTTATAGGCAATAACATAGTAAACATTTCGGTGTCCTCATTGGCTACAGTGTTTTTCATAAAAGTCAATCCACACTATGGTGCAACTATAGCGACAGTTGTTATAACAATTTCAGTTCTTATATTTGGCGAAATATCGCCTAAGAGTATTGCAAAGGATATGCCTGAAAAGTTTGCTTGTTTTTCAGCACCGTTTATAAACCTTCTGATAATACTGCTTACACCTATTAACTTTGTTTTTGCTGTGTGGAAGAAGTTTCTTTCAAAGGTTCTCAATATTGAGGAAAGTTCAAAAATGTCTCCCGAGGAACTCATTATGCTTGTTGATGAGGTTCAGCAAGAAGGAAGCTTTGATGATGAGGACAGTGAGCTTGTCCGTAACGCTATTGAATTTGCAGAGCTTAAGGCTGAGGACATCCTTACTCACCGAGTAGATTTGGAAGCTGTTTCTTTGGATGAAGATAAAATGGAAATAGCAAAGAAATTTGCACAGACAGGCTTTTCCAGACTTCTTGTGTTTGATGAAAACATAGACAATATAGTGGGCATAATTCATTTAAAGGACTTTTTAACATCCGACGGTGTTACCAAAAAGAAAACAAAAGATGTTATGACTGAGCCTTTGTATGTACAAAAGTCGGTCCCCATAAATGATCTTTTAAAGATACTTCAGAAGAAAAAGTCGCATATAGCTATTGTTATAGATGAGTACGGCGGCACCTTGGGTATGGTAACAATGGAAGATATATTGGAAGAATTGGTTGGCGAAATATGGGACGAGCACGACGAAGTAGTAGAGGACTTCAAGAAAATAGGCGAGAATGAATACAGAGTTGACGGCTCTGTAAACTTTGAAGATTTTTGTGAATTCTTTGGCTTGGAGGCAGAGGCAGAGAGCATATCCGTAGGCGGTTGGGCTATGGAGCTCATGGGTAAAATTGCCGAAAACGGGGATAACTTTGGTTTCGAAAATCTCGATATAACTGTTTTGGAAACTGATGCACACCGAATTGTAACACTCGGTGTAAAACAGATAGAATTACCTTCCGAAGAGGAAGAATAAAAAAGGGGGAGGATTATTATGAGAAATATTAAGAAAATTATGGCAATAGTTATTACTTGCACAATGTTTTTGAGTACAATTGCATTTGTCGAGGCGGCTAACTTTGCCGATGTGGCTGAGGGCAGCAAGTACGAAGCTGCTATCAAGGACTTAGCCGAGAAGGGCGTGGTAAAAGGCTACAGTGAAGAAAGCTTTGGTGCAGAAGATATCTGTACAAGAGAACAGTTTATAACATTCCTTTACAGAGCATCCGCTTCACCTGAAGTTACAACAGACGTAGCTTTTACAGATGTACAGGAAGATGCATATTATGCCGATGCTATAGCTTGGGGATATGAAAATGGAATCATAAGAAGCTTTGAAGACGGTACAATAGGTATAGGAAAGAGTGTTGACCGTGCACATGCTGCTTACTTCCTCTATCAGTGGGGCAAACTCATGGGTAAAGCAGACAATAGAAACGGTGCTGTGCTTGCAGATTACACTGATGGTGAGGAAATTCCTCATTATGCCCGCACAGCATTTGCATGGGCAGTTTCCAGAAACCTTTTTGAAGCAAAAGACGGTGCTATATTGCCGCTTTCAAATGTAACACGCGGTTGGACTGCATTTGCAGTAAGCGATGTTTTAAATAAGCACATCTGCATCTGGGGTGAATGGAAAGATAACGGGGACGGCACGCATACACGAGTTTGCACACTCGACGCCACACATACAGAGTACGGTGAGCATACATTTAATGACGGTGAACTTACCGTAGCACCCACAGATACCAAAAATGGCGAAATTACATACACATGCACAGCGTGCCTTAATTCCAAAAAGGAAGTTGCACCCAAGGGAGCAGAATATGTAACCCGTAAGGATTTGGAAGATGCAATCGTTCAGACAGGATGGGCATA
>JAZNFW010000047.1:0-4725 GCA_045576175.1 Clostridia bacterium
CCTTTAATCCTGACAAAAACATAAAGCTTGCCACCTATGCATCAAGGTGCATAGAAAACGAAATACTTATGTATCTTAGAAAAAACAACACCAGAAAAATAGAAATATCCATCGACGAGCCTCTTAATGTGGACTGGGACGGAAACGAGCTTTTGCTCTCGGATATTCTCGGCACAGACAACGACATAATACATCAAAATCTTGAAAACGAGGTGGACAGAGAGCTTTTGTCGATTGCGATGCAGACTCTTACAGAAAGAGAAAGAAACATAATGGAATTAAGATTCGGTATGAACAAAAAAACCTCAAAAACTCAAAAAGAGGTTGCAGACATAATGGGCATAAGCCAATCGTATATTTCAAGACTTGAAAAGAAAATAATATCAAGGCTAAAAAAAGAAATTTCCAGACTTGTATAATTCTTCTTGCATACGGCTATAATATGGGCAAAAGATATGAAAGGAACTATAATATGCCCGACAAAAAAATGAGTGTAATAAGTCAGCTCATGAGTGCGTTTCAAAAGAAAAAGCACTCCGGCGACGACATCGTAAAAGCCGCAGACAAAGTTATAGAAGATTACATTTGCCTTAAAAACAGACTTATAAAAAAAGCCTGCAGTGCCGAAAGAAAAAAGTCCGGTGTAATAGTGCCCTTTGCCATCATAGCATTGGCTGGCACATTAACCGCACTTTTATTTCTTTTATAACATTTGGGCGAGCATATGGTCGCCCTCTATTTTTGCAAGCTTTACCATTACAAATTTTCCGCATATGTCGGTATCGCTCTTTAGGTGCACCTTGACATAGTTTGTCATATGGCCTTCGTATATGCCGTCGGACACCTGCTGTTCAAAGAGCACAAGGGCGTCTTTGGAAATGAGAGACTCAAGATACTCTCTTTGTGTTTCTTTGATTTTCTCTATAAGCCTTTTGCTCCTATGTTCCTTGTCCTTTTTGGCAACCTGACCGGAAAAGGTGTCTGCACGGGTGCCCTTGCGGTTTGAATAGGCAAATACATGAGCATCTGCAAAGGCGATTTTTTCTGCAAATGATAGGCTTTCCAAAAAATCCTCTTCGGTTTCACCCGGAAAGCCAACCATTATGTCTGTAGCAATAGCAGGGTTATGGAAATATTTACGAAGAAGGTCTACAGATTTGGCATAATCTTCTGTTGTATACTTCCTGTTCATTTGCTTTAAAGTTTTGTCGCAGCCGCTCTGGAGTGCTATATGAAAGTGATTGCACATTTTATCTATCGATGCTATTTCCCTTACAAAGTCCTCTGTAAGAATCCTTGGCTCTATGGAGCCTAGGCGGATTCTTTTTATGCCGTCTGTTTTAGCTACAGCTTTTATTACATCTATAAGAGACACATCCTTTAAATCCTTTCCGTAGGATGCAAGATGTATGCCTGTTAAAACTATTTCGGAAAAGCCGTTTTTTGAGAGCGACTCAACTTCAGAAATTATGGAATCGAGACTTCTGCTTCGCACCGGACCTCTTGCATAAGGAATAATGCAGTAGCTGCAAAACTCGGTGCAGCCATCCTCGATTTTAACAAAAGCTCTGGTTTTTGATTCATACGAGCTAACCTTAATTTCCTCGTAGCTGCGCTCTTTCATAATATCTGCAACATGCACTTTTCTTTCGCTCTTTGCCATGGCATCCTCGCAAAGCTCTACAATGCGTGAGCGGTCCTTTGTGCCCAGAACGAGCGATACCCCCTCTATAGCGCTGACCTTTTCGGGCGAAACCTGGGAGTAGCATCCCACCACCGCCACAAAGGCATTAGGATTAAGCTTTAAGGCACGGTTTATCATCTGTCTGGATTTTCTCTCGCCCTCTGCGGTTACTGTGCAGGTATTTATTATATATATGTCGCAAGAATCGCCAAAGTCTTTTATTTCGTAGAGAGCATTTTTAAAGAGCTTTGTCATAGCTTCTGTCTCATATTGATTGACTTTGCAACCCAAAGTGGCAAATGCAACTGATTTCATTATATAAACTCCTTAATTTTGGTATGTACTTATTATACACTACTTACAAATTTTTGCAATAGGGTTTAAAAACAATTGACTTAAATCTTTTGCGGTAGTATAATGTATGTAATGAAAAATCTAATAACGGAGGAATTATTATGAAAACATTCAACATCCTTTTAAACTCTATCAATGATGTTAAGAATTTTGTTAACATCGTAAACAAGTATGATTTTGACATCGATTTGATATCCGACCGCTATGTTGTAGACGCTAAATCCATAATGGGTATCTTCAGCCTCGACCTTACAAAGAAAATTACTGTAGAGGCTCACACCGAAGACGCAGACGCTTTTGAAAAAGAGCTCTCTCCCTATTTGGTTTGATTTGATTTTTAAAACGCGGCTGAATATATCAGTCGCGTAAATTTTTTATAGGAGCTATACTATGGAATTTACATATATTCCAAATGAATACGAAATCAAGCTTATGATACTCTACACAGTAAAGTATCTTAAAATCGCTTGCAACTATACTACGATAGATTATGTTATATCCTCCTGTGCAAATGTAAACTACTTTGAGCTTGAGGGCTATATAACTGACCTTATGAACAAGGGAAATCTCTCCGATTATGATGCAGATAATGAGAAATACTACTGCGTAACAGAGCAGGGCGAAGAGACGCTTGGATTTTTTGAAGGTAAAATCCCCGGAAGCATAAGACTTATGCTAAAGGACAAAATAAGCCAAATGAACCGCGAAAGCTCTCTTGGAAACAAGCTCAGTGTGGACTATTTCCCAATAAACGAAAATGAATATACCGTTCAGTTTTTAATAGAAGAAAACAATGTGGTTGTAATGAATCTTGAGTTTTATGCAGGTCCTAAAGAGAGGGCAATAGATATATGCAGATATCTTAAGAAAAACTCTTCTGACTTTTACAAAATAATGATGCAAAGCATAGACTCAGAGGTAAATAAATTTCTCGACCGGAACAATAGCTAGGAGACTTTATGAAGAAAGAATTACTCAAAAAATATATAGGTGTATTTATACTTGCCGCGTGCATAATAGCTGTGTACAAAACCTTTGACAGCATAGGTGCTGTGTTTGGTTATATAGGTTCTTTTTTTAAACTTATCATACCGATTTTTCTGGCGTTTGCAATAGCCTTTATACTTCACCCCGCCTGCAAAAAGCTGGAGGTGGCGTTTAAAAGCCTTAAGATAAAGTTTATAGCCTCACACTGCAGAGGTGCGGCAATAACCACAATATATCTTGGTGCACTTGCAATAATCACCGGATTTTTCTGGATTCTTTTACCTATTTTGTTTGAAAGTATATCCGACCTTGTAAAGCATCTTCCCGTCATAATAGAAAAGGTGGGCAAATTCCTCTATTCTACGGATATTGCAGGGTATTCCCTTAAACCCCTTCTGGATAGGATTACCATATACGATATAATATCTGTATTCGACCTTAGTAATGTCCAGAGTGTTATGCAGAGCCTTCTTGGATTTTCCAAGAGTATTATAAACTTTGTATTGGCTATAATAATATCGATATATATTCTCTCAGACCGAGCAGGGCTTTTAAATACTTTAAACAAGCTCTCTGCCCTTGTTATGCGGGGCGAAAAAAAGGCTGTGCTTACAAAGTATGTAAACCGCACATTTTTTATAATGTACCGCTACATCTACTGCCAGCTTCTTGATGCTGTGATAGTGTTTGTGATATCCTTTATTTCACTTTCCATACTCAAGGTACAATATGCGCCCGTTTTGGCTATGTTTGTGGGTGTATTTAATCTCGTCCCCTATTTTGGTGCTGTTGTGGCGTGTACCCTTTCTGCACTGCTCACAGTGTTTACGGCATCATTTTCAAAGGGCCTTGTTGTTGCAGTGGTTTTGATTGTGCTCCAGCAGCTCGATGCAAATCTCATTCAGCCAAGACTTGTAAGAGATACATTAAAGGTTAAGCCCTTCTGGGTACTGTGCGGCATACTCATAGGCGGTGGCCTGTTTGGTATGATAGGTATTCTGCTTGCAGTTCCGGCTATAGCTCTTGTTAAAACCATATTCGACGATATTTATGACTACCGCACCCACCATATTGAGAGCGAAGATAAAGCAAAGGTAAGTAAATAAAGCAATTTTTTCAAAAAAATACCTTGACAAACATATACAAAGCTGATATAATTCTATAGGTCGGTTGCTCTTGTAGCTTCCGCCTTAATATGCGGGTGTAGTTCAATGGCTAGAATTCCAGCCTTCCAAGCTGGCCGTGTGGGTTCGATTCCCATCACCCGCTCCATAATGTTTGCGCCAGTAGCTCAGCCGGATAGAGCATCTGCCTTCTAAGCAGAGGGTCGGGAGTTCGAGTCTCTCCTGGCGCGCCATTTTATTTGGTGGGTATAGTTCAGTTGGTTAGAGCGCCAGATTGTGATTGTGGAGGTCGTCGGTTCGAATTCGACTACCCACCCCACACTTCTATACTGGGCTGTAGCCAAGTCGGTAAGGCACCAGATTTTGATTCTGGCATTTTCGCTGGTTCGAGTCCAGTCAGCCCAGCCACCCTTCGGGGCAGTCGTAAGGCTGGCAACAAAACTTAATATTTGGACCATTAGCTCAGTCGGCAGAGCACTTGACTTTTAATCAAGGTGGCCGGAGTTCGAATCTCCGATGGTTCACCAAACACAAAAGGATGCGAAAGCATCCTTTTTGTGTTTGGTGAACTACTCA
>JAZNFW010000048.1:0-21142 GCA_045576175.1 Clostridia bacterium
CCCGACTGACCGCCGCTTTCGCCATAGAAGGGAGTGGTATCTAAAAGGATAGTAATTTCGCCACTTTTTGCATCTGCGTGTTCGAATTCTTCTGTGCCTGCTACTATTGCCTTAATCTTCGCCTTTGTTTCGCGCTTTTCATAACCAACGAAATTTGAGGTGGCGAGATCGCCGAATTTCTTTTTGAATTCATCTTCCTTCCAGCCGAGTTCATCGGTATTGCCACGGCTTGCACGGGCAGTCATACGCTGTTTTTCCATACAAGCATCAAATTCGTCGCGGTTTACATCTATGCCCTGTTCGGAAAGAATTTCTATTGTTATATCCACAGGGAAGCCATAGGTATCATAGAGCTTAAACGCTTTGTCGCCCGAAAGAACGGTTTTGCCCTCTGCTTTAAGCCCAGCTACATAGCTTTCTAAAATGCTAAGTCCATCATTTATAGTCTCGCTGAATCTCTTTTCCTCTGTTTCTATAATCTTTTTGATATAATCAGCCTTCATTTCAAGCTCGGGATATGCACTTAAGTTTTCCTCTATAACAGTATCTACTATTTTATAAAGGAAGGGGTCTGCCATTCCCAGAAGCTTTCCGTGGCGTGCCGCATGACGAAGGAGTCTGCGAAGAACATAGCCTCTGCCTTCGTTACTTATCTGTACGCCATCTGCTATCATAAATGTGGTACTGCGGATGTGGTCGGTAATAACTCTTAATGATACATCGGTCTGCGGGTCATCGCCATACTCAACATCGGCAATCTCGCTTATTTTCTTCATTATATTTCTTACGGTGTCCACCTCAAAGAGATTGTCCACGCCCTGCATAATGCAGGCAATTCTTTCAAGTCCCATACCTGTATCTATGTTGGGATGTGCAAGGCGGTTGTAATTGCCGTCTTCGTCTTTATCAAACTGAGTGAACACGAGGTTCCAGAATTCCATAAATCTGTCGCAGTCGCAGCCTATGGCACAATCGGGCTTTCCGCAGCCGTACTCCTCGCCTCTGTCGTAGTGGATTTCGGAGCAGGGACCGCAGGGGCCTGTGCCTATCTCCCAGAAGTTATCTTCTTTGCCAAGCCTTACAATTCTTTCGGGGTTAACACCAACTTCGTTTACCCAGATATCCTTTGCTTCGTCATCATCTTCATATATGGTAACCCAGAGCTTGTCCTCGGGAATTTCCATAACCTTTGTAATAAATTCCCAAGCCCACGCTGTTGCCTCGTGCTTGAAGTAATCGCCAAAGGAGAAGTTGCCGAGCATTTCGAAATATGTGCCGTGGCGTGCGGTCTTGCCCACACGCTCAATGTCGGGTGTACGGATACATTTCTGGCAGGTGGTAACTCTCTTTCTGGGAGGCTCCTGCTCACCCTTGAAATATGGCTTTAAGGGTGCCATACCCGCATTTATAAGCAAAAGGCTGTTGTCGTCTTTTGGTATGAGCGGGAAGCTCGGTAGACGAAGATGCCCCTTGGATTCAAAGAACGAAAGGTATTTTTCTCTTATTTCGTTAAGGCCTAATTTTTGCATTATTTTCAGTTCCTTTCAAGAATATATACATTATAATAATATAACAAAAGTGCTTTAATTGTCAATATTTTAAAGGTGATAGTCCAATATTTTATTGATTTTGTGCTTTTGGTGTATTATAATAAAGTAAATAACAAAGATTTGGAGTAATGATATGCTTTATACAGCTTCTTTTTCAAAACTTATAGATGTATTTAGAAAAATGCCCGGTGTCGGCAGTAAAAGTGCGGTGCGTATGGCGTACCACATTCTTTCGCTCTCAAAAGAGGAAACAGAGGATATGATAAACTCTATCCGTGACGCCAAAGAAAAGATAAGCTACTGCCCTGTGTGTCAAAACATTACCGAGGACGAAATCTGCGAAATTTGTTCCAACGAAAAAAGGGACCACACAATCCTCTGCGTAATGGAAAAGCCCAAGGATGTAATAGCCCTTGAAAAAACGAGGGAATACTTTGGTATGTACCATGTGCTCCACGGCTCTATATCGCCAATGGACAATATTGGCCCCGAGGACCTTAAGATAAAAGAGCTTGTAGCAAGAATTGCCGAAGGTAACTTTAAAGAGGTAATTATGGCAAACAGCCCCAGCATTGAGGGTGAAGCCACAAGTATGTATATTGCAAAGCTTTTAAAACCGTTTGGTGTAAAGGTGAGTAGGATTGCTTATGGAATACCTGTGGGGGGAGATTTAGAGTACGCTGACCAGGTAACTCTGGCTAAGGCAATTGAGGGACGACGAGAAATATAAAGGGAATGTAAAATAAAGCGCAGAGCGCTTATAGGCTTGATTGCTGACAATCCAAAGTGTAAAAGAACAGCAAAACAATGAAATTATGTAGAAATCTGCAAAATTGCAGATTTCTTTTGTTTTTAGCCTATAAGCTCTAAGCGAACTTCGCCTCTCGACGTGCCCTCGCACGCCTTCGGGTCCCCCTCGCAAGCAAGCTTGCTTCGGCTTAGTTCGCTTATTCTGCGTCTTTTTTTACATCCCCTCAAAACTTCAAACAGAGACTGTAAGAAAACATCGTTTTTTACAGTCGCTTCTATTTTAATTCTACAACAGTTACTCCCGCATCTCCCTCGCCGAACACTCCGAGCCTGAAGCTCTTTACATAGGGCTTACTCCTTAAGAATGTGTGTATTCCTTTTCTTAAGAGGCCTGTTCCTTTGCCGTGGATTATCCGTACCACACCAACGGACGAGAGGATTGCATCGTCTAAGAATTTGTCTATAAGAAGTTCGGCAGAATCCACCGTTTCGCCCCTTACATCTATCTCTGGCGAAAGATTCATAGTCTTGGACGGCACAGTGCCCTTGGAATAAGTCTTTTTCTTTTCCTTGGGGGCATTTGCCATTTTTATATCCGAAAGAGTGGTTTTTACCTTCATAATACCCACTTTTACAAAGAGGTTTCCGCTATCATCGGGAAGTGAGCAAACCACACCTTGCTGATTCATACTTACTATCACAACATCGTCGCCAAGCTTTACAGATTTGGGACTTGTGTGCTGTGTCTTTGGCTTTTGCACCTTGGAGAGTCTCTTGCCAGCCTCGTCTATTTTGCCCGAGAGGTCCTTTCGCACCTTGTCTATTTCTGCCTGAGCCTTTTTGGTGTCCTGCATAAGACGAGCCTTATTAACAAACGAATTTGCCTCATCAGCACTGCGCCTTGCAGAAAGCAGAATTTCCTCTGCCTGAGCCATGGCACGCTGCAAAATTTTGTCTGCTTTTTCGTCCAGATTTTTCTGCTTGTCACGGGTATCTTTCCTTAATTGTTCGGCTTGCTCACGGTATTTTTCTGCTCTTTCTCTGTCTTCAATTGCCTGCAGGCGTGTTTTTTCGAGTTCTGCTATTACATCCTCGAACTTTATTTTTTCGCCCGCAGTAAATGTGCGTGCTCTCTCTATGATGTCCTCGCCAAGACCAAGCCTTTGCGATATTGCATAGGCATTACTCTTTCCGGGGATGCCTATTATAAGGCGGTATGTGGGCGAAAGCGTGTCCACATCGAACTCGCACGAGCCGTTTTCCACGCCCTCTGTAGTAAGCGCATAGGATTTAAGCTCGCTGTAGTGCGTTGTAGCCATTATTTTGGCACCTCTTTGACGCACCTCTTCCAGTATACTCATAGCAAGCGATGCACCCTCGACGGGGTCGGTGCCTGCACCAAGCTCATCAAAGAGACAGAGCGAATTTTCGTCTGCTTTTTTTAATATATCCACAATATTTACCATATGCGAAGAGAAGGTACTTAAGGACTGCTCAATGCTCTGCTCGTCGCCTATATCGGCAAAGATATTTTTAAACACTGCGGTAACAGAGCCTTCCTTTGCGGGAATGTGGAGACCCAGCTGTGCCATAAGGGTAATAAGTCCCGCAGTTTTTAAAACAACGGTTTTTCCGCCCGTGTTGGGTCCTGTTATTACAAGGGTATCGAACTCTCCGCCAAGCTCAATATCCACAGGCACTACCTTTTTGGCATCTATGAGAAGGTGCCTTGCTCTTATGAGCTTTGTGATGCCTTTGTCGCTTAAGATTGGCCTGTAGCAATCGTGCCTTAATGAAAAATGCCCTCTTGCAAATATATAGTCAAGCTCCGCTACAACCGAGTAGCACATTTCTATAAGCTGTGATCTATCGGCTATGTGGGATGAAAATTCAAAGAGTATCCTTGCGCACTCGTCACGCTCGGCATCGGTTAGGGTGCGGATTTCGTTGTTTGCCTCCACAACGCTCATAGGCTCTATAAAAAGAGTTGCTCCCGTTGCCGAGGTGTCGTGAACAATACCCTTTATATCGCCCTTGTGCTCCGCCTTTACGGGCACAACATAGCGGTTGTCCCTCATAGTTATAATCTGCTCCTGCAGGCACTTTGCATATGCGGGTGAAGATATTATGTTCTTTAGTATATCACGGATTTTGCTATGTGCTCCTCTTATCTTTCTGCGTATGTCAGAGAGAAGAGGCGACGCATCGTCGGACAGGCTCTTTCCGTCTGCAATTGCCCTGAAAATCCTCTTTTCCAGTTCTGCATCCTGCCAGAGTGCTTCGAAATGCTCCTTTAGCGAAGGGCACTCGGCATCCTCGCCGTAGAACGCAAGACGGCGGGAGCTTTCCAGAAGTTTTCCCACAGAATATATTTCCTCGGGCGAAAGCACTCCGCCACGAACTGCACGCTTTGTGTGTGCTCTTACATCCTCGGTACACATAATTGGCGGTGTTCCTTTTTTGGTAATGAGCACTATGGAATCTGCCGTTTCGTCCTGAAGACGATTGACCTTTTTTATGCTGTCAGAAATATTGCCTTTTTTTGCTGTGTCCTTGGTTGTGTCCATAACACAGTGAGAGGAGAGCATATCTAAAATTTTATTAAATTCAAGTGTTTTGTAAACGCGTTTATCCATATTATTTTCCCTCTCGAAAAGTTAGTAGCTCCGATGCAATAGAGGCGTTTTCCTTAGCCTTTTTTATACGCATAGTAAGCTTTTTAGGAATTTGGGCTCTTGTCTCATCGAGGGCATTAAAGAACTCTGATGCCTTTTGCCATCCCGCATCCGCAGATAGCTCATCCACCTCAAGACACTGACCTATCCCCATTTCTTCTATATTACTTTTTACCTTGGGATCGTAGTTTATACCCAGAACGGGGGTGCCCATAACCGCACCGAACACAAGCATATGAAGTCTTACCGCAACTACTGCCTCAGACCTTTTTACAATGCCCATTATGGTTTCTATATCAAGATTTTCGTCTATAAAATACGCCTTGGTATTCATCTTTTCCATAACATCAAGGCTCACCTTTTTGTCCTTGGCGTACTGCATCGGTATAAATACGGGGGTAAAGCCAAAGTCACTGCATATCTTGTCTGCAAACGAGGCAAAATTTTCTGCAAAATCCTCGCCATCCTCCACGGAGCGTACCGAAAGTGCAAGGATTTTGCCCTCTATGCCCATAGAACTTAAGATTTCGTCCGCCGAGCCCAAATCGCATTTATCAAGCGAAAAAGCAGGGTCGCCCGTAACGGAAATTGCAGGCTTTGTAACGCCCATTTTTTCAAGATACACGGCGCTGGCGTTGTCTCGCAGCGTAATAACATCTATTTCATCCAAAACCTTTGCACTCTTTCGCCTGTTCTTTTCTTTTCTTATGGGGCCCATACCGTTTGCGTACAGCATAACCGAAAGCCCCATCCTCTTTGCCATAGAAAGGCAGGACAGATAGTACATAAGCGAGCGTGTGCTGGTGACATCCTGAATAAGACTTCCACCGCCCGCCATAAGCATACGGGCGTTTTTCATGGCCTTTCGCACCTTGAACACATTAAAGCGGTTTATGCTCTCCACTCCGTAGCTCAAGGCTGTCTCCTCAGGGTTTTTGGAAAGGACTACGGGGCAAAAATCGGGGCATCTGTTTCTCATGTCGTCTATTATGGCATAGAGAAGTGCATCGTCGCCTCTGTTTCCGTAGCCGTAATATCCAACCATAACCGTGTTTGGTGTGTGGTCTCTTACAGCATCTATATACATAGCCTCGTTGTCGGATGCCATCTTGTCTATACTGTAGTGCTTTAAAACGGCATTTCTTCCAAAGTCTGCTATTTCTTTTACTATCTTTTCATCTTCGCTAAAAAGTCTTGTTATATCTTCAAAAAGCTTGTCGGCACCTGTAGCATCGCATCCACGGCAGGTAAAGTTGTTTTCTATGGCTATGGGCAGGTTTTCCTTGTTCAGTATTCCCATATAGCCCATCTGCCCTGCTATGATGCACGGCTTTGCCATACACATAGGCTCTAATATGGCACGGCTTACTCCCACGCACACATCTGCTGCGGCGTGAATTTTATTTATATCCACTCTGGCACCTGTTAAGATAACTGCTCTCCTCTTAAGCGAGGTATTTACTCTGTCGGCAATTTCCGACATTTTATTCATATATTCGCCGTCTCCCACGATTACAAACTCTATACCGGGGAATTTTTTATCAAGCTTTTCCATACACTCCAGAATGCAAAGTGCAGGAAGACAAACATCCTCTTCTATACGGCTTACATACACAAGCCTCTTTGCATTGGGATTTAGAGAGAATTCTTTTATTATCTCCCCGCCCGACACATCGGGAGAGAATTTGCCCTCGTCTATTCCGTTTATTCCCATATATATATTTTTCTTACTTACATTGTAGTTTCTATAAAGATACTCCATAAGGTCACGACTTACCGCAAGGGACTTTTCGCCCCAACGGCTTAGCTTTCTGACCACAAACGATGTGTCAAACTCGCCGTGCACAGTTGTAACATACACAAAAGAACGCTTCATTTTGCGATGGATTTCGCCGATAATGAAGCTGGGTATTCTGGCATGGGAGTGCACTATGTCGGGCTTTTCCGCCTTTATGATTTTTTCTATTTGGGACATAGCTTTTATTATGTCCATATAGTTTCGCCTTTTTACAGGAACGAGGTAGTGCTTAATCCCAAACCTTTCAAGCTCTTCTTCAAACACTCCTCCGCCCGACACCACAACAATTTCGTGGCCTCTGCGGGAAAGCTCCTTGGAAAGCTCGGTTACATGTGTTTCCGCACCGCCTATATCAAGGGATGCAAGTGCCATAAGTATCTTCATATTTTTCTCCAATCTAAAAGGGAATTGAAGCTACCTCAAAGCTCTTTCCATTTAAGTAGCTAAGGGCGTTTTCATCTGAAAACTCAAATTTTATTTTGTACGAGCAAAGTGCCTGAGTCTTCATACCCACCTTGTCGTTAAAGTCATTTGTTCCGTACTTTCCGTCGCCTGCAAGGGGATGTCCTATAGAGGCAAAGTGTGCTCTTATCTGATGTGTTCTGCCCGTTACAAGCTCTACCTCAACGAGACTTGCGAGGGGATTTTCCTTTAAAACTTTGTACTTAGTTATTATCTCTTTGCTGTCTTTCTGCGGTTTTGAGTGAATGTAGACTCTGTTTTGCTCGGTGTTCTTTACAAGGTGTGCCTTAAGGGTGTCTTCCTTTTTACTGAGCTTTCCCGCCACAAGACAAAGATAATACTTTTTTATTTCTCTTGTCTTTATCTTTTCGTTTAGTATCTTAAGAGCCTGTGCGTTTTTTGCACCTATTACGATGCCCGTAGTGTTGCGGTCTATTCTGTTGCAAAGAGACGGCACAAAGGAATTCTCATTTTCGTAGTCATACTCGCCCTTTTTGTAGAGATACGCCTTCATATGATTTAAAAGGGTGTTTATCTTTTCGTCCTCGTCATCGTGAACAATAACACCAATGGGCTTATTCATAAGGATTATGTTTTCGTCCTCATACACAATATCCAAAGACGGCTTGCACTTTAAAAAGGAGAGTCTCTCATCGGGGGCTTCGAAAAATTCGTCATTTATGTAAAGCTCTATGACATCGCCCTCTTTTAAGACGGTGTCTATCGCTGCCCTTTTTCCGTTTATCTTTATTCTTTTTTTCCTGATTCCCTTGTATATAAGGCTCTTTGGCATTGTCTTTAAAAACTTAGAAAGAAACTTGTCGAGCCTCTGGCCTGAATCATTTTCATTTACTTTTACTGTCCTCATACATAGTCTCCGTATTAAAAAACATAGGACTTTGACTGCCTATTTCGCCAACACTTACGCACATAAAACCGCTGTCCTCGCTCATGCTCGCTCCGTAGCCCGTGTCGGTAACGGTCATATCGGGTCTTGGAGCACACTCCGTTATTATGCGTGAAAGAAAATCTGCATCGTCCTTACTTATAGTGCACATATGGTCGGCACAGGTTGTATCTATGCCCGACTTCTCAAGTGTTGTTATGATATTTCCGTCCGCATCGTCCGAAAGTGCAACGGAGGAACATATCACACAGTCTGCACCAAGCGATTGAAGGATTGAAATTACCGCACTCTCACAGACTTCTCTCGGTGATGAAGCATCTTTGGGATATGCAAGGGTGCACTCGACTCCAAGTCTTGTAACACCTTTTAAGACAAGCTCTTCTTCATCTATGTGCTCTGAGCGGTTTTTCTTTATATCCGCAAGTGCCCCCAAAAGCATATTTATATCAAAGCCGTAAAAACAGTCTATATAAACAATTTTCATATTCTTAAATCATAAGAGCATCCACACGCTCTATTGCCTCGCAAACCATATCGTGAGTTACTATGGAAAAGAACTTTTCCTCGAATGTGAGTGCTATTCCGTAGTATCTTCTTGCTTTTTCAAGAGAGCCTCTCTTTTCAAGCACTGTAGCATAGTTATAGTATGCCTCGAGGAACTTTGGTCCGCAGGGGATTAGCTTCTTGTAGAGTTCAAGTGCCTCGTCCATCATACCAAGCTCTATATATGCCTGTCCCATATTGTCCTGACTTACAAAGTCTGTTGTGCTAAGCTGCGTACCCTCTTTGGCAATTTCCAGAGCTTTGTCAAATTCTTTGTTGAGAAGGTACAGACTTGAAAGCGATCCTAAAAATGCAGGTGTTTTGTAATCTTTCTCATAAAGTTCCTCGAGCTTTACAATAGCACCCGAGAGGTCGCCTTTTTTCCATACGATAAGTGCTCTGTTAAAGTCGGCACCCATAAGCTCTTTTTCGCTAAGAGACTGTTTGCCTATAACGGTTGCCTTGTTTATGATTGTCTCCGCCTCATCCACATAGCCGTTTCTAAGCAGGGTGTAGGCGTATATAAGCTGTAGCTCGGGCTTTAGCTTGCCTGTTTTGTAGGCGAGAGCAAGTACCTTAAGCCCTCTTTTTGCGTTGGCGCTGTACACCCTTGCGCCTACAAACATAAGTATGCTTGCTCTAAAAACAAATATTGATATAAGATAACCCAGAATAACAACTGCCCAGGTTAAATACGAAACACCAAATCCCGATACGGCAAATCCCAGAAGTGCAGGCAACAAAAACCCTGCAAGTGTTCTTAAAAACGGTTTAAGCATTGTAATCATCCTTTCAGTTAGACCAGAATTTCTTGTCGAGACTTCTGTAGCTTATAGCCTCTGCAAGATGTGTGGTTTTTATATTTTCGCTGCCTTCTATGTCGGCAATTGTGCGTGCCACCTTAAGAATACGGCTGTGTGCTCTGGCACTTAAGCCAAGTGCATCAAAGGCACCCGATAAAAGCATACTGCCCTCGTCGGTGAGTTTGCAGTACTTTTCCATAAGTGTGCTATTTAGCTGGCTGTTGCAGTATATTCCCGTGTCCTTATATCTTTCAAGCTGGATATTTCTTGCCTTGTCCACTCTTTTTCGTATATCCTCGGAGCTTTCGCCTTTGCTTTTCGATGAAAGCTCATCGTATTTTACAGATGCAACCTCTATATGAAGGTCAAAACGGTCAAGCATAGGACCTGATACCTTGCCCAGATAGTTTTGTATCTGTGACGGCGAGCAGGTACATTCCCTCGTAGAGTCGCCGTAGTATCCGCATTTGCAGGGGTTCATACTTGCAATAAGCATAACCGAGCTTGGAAAAACGCTCGAGCCGGAAACTCTCGATACCGTAAAGCTTCCGTCCTCTATAGGCTGACGCATAGCTTCCATAGCATCCTTGCGAAATTCGGGAAACTCGTCCAAAAACAGCACTCCCCTGTGTGCAAGACTTATTTCGCCCGGCCTTGGAGTACTTCCTCCGCCGGTCAATGCCACGCCCGATGCGGTGTGATGAGGACTGCGGAACGGCCTTGCAGTTATAAGAGCAGTATGGGGCGGGAGCTTTCCTGCCACGGAATATATTTTTGTAACCTCAAGTGCCTCTTCAAACGACATCCTAGGAAGTATGGATGGAAGCCTCTTGGCAAGCATTGTCTTGCCCGAGCCGGGAGAGCCTATCATAATGAGATTGTGTCCGCCTGCGGCGGCAATCTCAAGTGCTCTTTTGGCATTTTCCTGACCCTTTACATCGGCAAAGTCCAGATCTGTACTATGCGACATATTAAAGAGACTGTCTATATCCGCAACCGTTTTTTCTATTATTCTTTCTCCCCTTAAGTGCTCCACTGCTTCCTTAAGGCTCGATGCTCCGATTACATCTATCCCCTGCGAGACAGATGCCTCCGAAGCATTTGAGAGGGGAACAAGAAGCTTTTTAAAGCCCTTTTCCCTTGCGGAAACCGCAGCGGGAAGAACTCCGTTTGACGGGCGGATGCTGCCGTCGAGCGAAAGCTCACCCAGTATTATATAATCCCTACACGAATTCTCCGATATCTGTCCCGATGCTGCAAGAATTGCCATACATATGGGAAGGTCTAAAGAAATGCCCTCCTTTTTGGTATGGGCAGGTGCGAGATTTATTACTATTTTCTTTTGCGGAAGAG
Organism: Clostridia bacterium; assembly: GCA_045576175.1. Classification (GTDB taxonomy): domain Bacteria; phylum Bacillota; class Clostridia; order UMGS1810; family UMGS1810; genus RGIG8748. The sequence goes on from JAZNFW010000048.1 coordinate 10,842, forward strand.
ACAGACCCGAATTTTTTATTGCGGATTTTATTCTCTCCTTGGATTCTTTAACCGCGGTGTCGGCAAGACCCACTATGTCTATTCCGGGAAGGCCCTGGGCAATATCTGCCTCAACCTCTATTATGTAGCCGTCTATACCCGATATACCGCAGGAATTTACCTTTGCAAGAGCCATAGCTTTCTCCTAATGTTTTATAATATACAGTAAGTATAACATACAAATAACATATTTTCCACAATTTTTTGTTAAAATGTATTTCAGTTGTGTAACAGAATGATAACAGATTGAGTACTTAAGTTGACTTTTTCTGCGTATAATGTAATAATTATATTAATAAATGGGGGGATTGCATATGAAAACTAAATTTGCAAAATTAATTGCCCTTCTTGTATGTGTTGTTCTTACTTTAACTTTCACCTCCTGCGGTGAAACCAAGCAGGCAAAAAAGTGTGTTGAAGATATGTTCGACACCCTTATTCAAGGCAACTACACACAGGCAAGAGATATGTATGTGTCTCAGATGGGCGGAGACAACGACTTTTTAGGTTGCAAAGACAGCTTTAACAAAGACGATTTCCCCGCATTCGATATGCACCACAAGCTTTTTACAACTCTTAACTACAAAATAATCAAAACCATAAGCGAAGAGCCTGCAAGAATTACTTTTCTGGCAGAGGTAACCGCTATCGATTTGGAGCCTGTTGCAGATGCACTTTTCAGCGCTGCGGAGAACTACAACTTTATGGCAGAAAATAACGAAGCACAAACTACCGAAGATGAGATAAACGCAATCCTTACTCAGCGTATGGTGGATATAAGCCACGATTATCTTGAAAGCGACGAAATAAAGACAAAAACCACACAATTAGAAATAAATGTATGCTACGAAAAGGACCGCGTGTGGAGAGTTTATCCCGACGATAAGCTTGTAAACGTGCTCACAGGCGGTGTGTACAACAGATACAATATGATACTTCAGGAGCATAATATAAATTAATAGAATTTTCCTTCATTGATATACGCAGATGGACTTTAAAATGACGATTTTTAAAGTCCATCTGTTTTTTTGCCTTTAATTCTCATCCCCAGAAAAGAGTGCAAACTAAAGCGCTAAGCACCATACTTAAAAAATCCGCAATAAGAGCACATCCCACTGCGTGACCTGCAGACTTTGCCCCAACTGCGCCAAAATACACTGCCGACACATAGAAAGTAGTCTCGGTGGAGCCCATCATAACCGACGCCACCCTTCCGGCAAAGGAGTCTGCACCGTAGCGTGCAAATATTTCCGTTGCCATGGCAAGAGAGCCGCTGCCCGACACAGGACGCAGAAGTGCAAACGGAAGTACCTCCTTTGGAAAATGAAGAAGGTCCGCCACCGGAAGAAGCAGCTTTACCAGTATGTCCATAGCTCCCGATGCCGTAAACATTTTTATGGCAACCATAAGAGCTACAAGCTGAGGAACAATGTTAACTGCCGTCTTTAGCCCATCCTTTGCACCCAGAGTAAAATCCGTGTACACCGCGCATCTTTTTACAAGTGCAAACAAGAGTGCAAAAATCACTATAGCGGGCACTGCATAATCCGATATATTCATAGTCTCCTCCCCCACATTTTAGACAGAGTTACACCAAAAACAAAAGTTATAACGGATACTATCCATATGGGCACTATTATGTCAGAAGGAGATGCGCTCCCCATAGCACTGCGTATAGCGATAATGGTAGAGGGTATAAGCTGAATTGAAGCACAGTTTGCCACCGCAAAGGTGCACATAGACCTTGTGGGAATGCCGTTTTTTGAGTGGCGGGCGAGCCTTTTCATAGCAGTCAGTCCAAGAGGTGTTGCGGCATTTCCCATACCGAAGAAATTGGCAGTCATATTCATGGCAATAGCACCACCTGTTTCCGAATCTTTTTTTGTTTCGGGATAGAGCCATCTTATAACAGGCGAAAAGAGCTTTGCCACTAGCTTTGTAAGTCCGGAATTTTCCGCCACCTTCATAATCCCCGTCCAGAACGCCATTATTCCTGCCATACCGAGCGCAAGCTTTACCCCCTCGTTTGCCCCGTCGCAAAGAGCCGAGCACACCTTTTGCGTGGTCCCGTTTGCAAACGAAAAAACAAGCGATATTATTATCATCGCCGACCAAATATAATTTAGCATAAAATCACCCGATAAAATATATTCGAGCGCCTTATATTTAATACTTGTAAACTAAGAAAAATTGTGGTAAAATATCTATAATTATGAAAGGACTGGTTACGATGGACAAGTATTATATAACTACCGCTATTGCATACACATCACGTAAGCCCCACATAGGCAACACCTATGAGATTGTGCTTACCGATGCTATTGCACGCTTTAAGAGACTCATAGGAAAAGATGTGTTTTTCCTTACAGGAACCGATGAGCACGGTCAGAAAATAGAAGAGTGTGCCAAGGGAAGCGGTATAACTCCCAAGGAATATGTAGACGGCGTTGCCGGCGAAATCAGAAGAATTTGGGACCTTATGAACACAAGCTACGACAAGTTCATAAGAACTACCGACGATTACCACGAAGAAGCGGTAAAAAAGATTTTTACAAAGCTCTACGAAAAGGGCGACATATACAAGAGCACCTACGAGGGCCTCTACTGCATACCCTGTGAATCCTTCTTTACCGAAACACAGGTTACAGACGGACTCTGCCCCGACTGCGGAAGACCCGTTAAAAAGACAAGCGAGGAAGCATATTTCTTCAAGATGAGCAAATATCAGGACGCTCTTATGAAGCATATTGAAGAAAATCCCGAGTTCATCCAGCCCGAAAGCAGAAAAAAGGAAATGGTAAATAACTTTTTAAAGCCCGGACTTCAGGACCTTTGCGTTTCCCGCTCTTCGTTTAAGTGGGGCGTTCCCGTTCCCTTTGATAATGACCACGTAATCTATGTGTGGATAGATGCTCTTTCAAACTACATTACAGCTCTTGGCTACAGTGTGGACGAAAAGGATGAGCTCTACTCAAAATACTGGCCTGCAGATGTACACATCATAGGCAAGGATATTCTCCGTTTCCACACAATATACTGGCCCATTATACTCATGGCACTGGGCGAGCCACTGCCTAAGCAGATCTTCGGTCACCCCTGGCTACTTTCGGGTGGCGACAAAATGAGTAAATCCAAGGGTAATGTTCTCTATGCAGACGACCTTGTACGCCACTTTGGTGTGGACGCAATAAGATATTATCTCCTTCGTGAGATGCCCTTTGCACAGGACGGAACAATAACACTCGAAACCATCATCGCACGCTTTAATGCCGACCTTGCAAATACTCTGGGTAACCTTGTAAACAGAACAGTTGCCATGGTAAATAAATACTTTGGCGGATGCATAGAAAACCCCGCATTTTGTGGCGACTTTGATGATGAACTAAAAGAATATGCATTAAACACCGTCACTGAAACGGTAGCCAAGATGGACGAGCTTAAGGTTGCAGATGCTCTTGAGTGCGTAATAAACCTTGCAAGAAGAAGCAATAAATATATAGACGAGACAATGCCCTGGGCACTTAGTAAGGACGAGGCAAATCACGAAAGATTAAAAACAGTGCTTTGCAACCTTATAGAAGCAATCCGCTTTATTGGAATACTCATTACTCCCTTTATGCCCGAAACAGGCGAAGCTATATTAAAGCAGATAAATGCTTCTGAAACCGGCTTTGATTCACTCGATATGTTTGGAACATCCAGAGTCGAGGTAGGCGAAGCTCAGCCCCTCTTTGTAAGACTCGACGAAAAGAAAAAGCTCGAAGAAGTGGAAAACGACCTCTTTAAAGAGCCCGAGCCGGAAATAGAGGAAGAAAAGACACCCGAAATCTCCATAGACGATTTTATGAAGGTTGAATTAAAGGTGGGCACTGTGCTCGAAAGTGCTCCCGTAGAGGGTGCAAAAAAACTCCTTGTTTCCAAGATAAAGATAGGAAACGAGGTAAGACAGATAGTATCGGGAATTGCACAGTACTACAAACCCGAAGAAATAATAGGAAAACAGGTGGTTGTTGTAACCAACCTAAAGCCTGTTAAACTCCGTGGCGTGCTTTCCGAGGGAATGATACTTTGTGCATCCAAGGGTGACAAGCTTTGCATAGTTTCTCCCAATGGAGAAATAGAAGATGGTGCAGAAGTAAGATAAAACTAAAAAGGTATGTAAAAACTGTACATTGTTTTTACATACCTTTTTTCAATAAATAGTTATTTAATCTCTTACAGCGTTTATTATTCTTTCCTTAAATGGTTCTACCAAAGTTATGATAACAATCTTTATCCCTGCCATAATAACCGACGACGGAACTCTGGATATGAAGGTTGCCATATACTTTCCGCCATAGTACATCTCCGAGAGGAAGTATGTCCGTACAAAGAGGTTTATACCTGTCTGCAACATAACGCAAATGAGCATCATTACAAAAAACCTTGTCTTTCTCTCCTTGCCGTTATAAAAAAGGAAAAGGCCAAAAAGAAAGCCGTTTACAAACTCCAAAAGCGTAAACACAGGCACAAAAGCTCCTGTGGGGTTGGACAAAAAGGATATCACATCCGCAAGTGCTGCCACAACGCCCGACACTATGGGTCCAAACGCCGCACCTGCAATATATACAGATACAAAGCTTATGTTGAACTTGGCAAGATTGCCTATTCTAAGATACCCCGATATGTACGAAAGCACAAAGGTGATTGCCACAAGCATAGCAACCTTACACAGCTCCGCTGCCGACATCTTCTTTAATTTCAAAGCATTTTTAAACATAAAAAAATCCCCTTTCAAAAATCGCAGGGGCTGTTACATATGCCAAAGGCATTTTAAAAAGCAACAGCGGATGAAAAACTGTACCGCAGAAGAAATCTTCTTTCGTTTAGAGGCTCTACTCCCATCCTCTAACACTTAACGCACAGTACCTGCTCTGTTTATACTTTGTATTTTATATCAATTGTTAAATATTGTCAATCTATTCTATACACTTTCTTTGCATTTTTAGAGGTGATATCTGCCACCTCATCGAAAGATATTCCCTTGATTTCGGCAACCTTTTTTGCCACCTCTGCTACATACACAGGGCAATTTCTCTTGCCTCTGTAGGGCACAGGTGCAAGGTAAGGGCTGTCGGTTTCTATAAGGAGTCTGTCAAGCGGAACATAGTCTATTACCTCCAGAGCCTCTCTTGCATTTTTAAAGGTTACGGGGCCTGCAAAGGATATATAGTAGCCCATATCCATAAGGATTTTTGCACTTTCTCTACTTCCCGAGTAGCAGTGGATTATACCGTCTCCCGTGCCGTGCAATTTTAAAATGTCTATGGTATCTTTCATAGCGTCACGGCTGTGTACCACAATTGGCATATTCTCTTTTTTTGCAATATCAAGCTGGGTTGCAAACCACTCTCTCTGGGTTGGTCTGTCGGAATTGTCGTAGTAATAATCAAGCCCTATCTCGCCCAGAGCCACAACCTTGTCTTTTTTAAGAAGCTCTATTAGTTTAGGGATATCCGCTTTAGTCATGTCCTTGGAGTCGTGCGGATGCACACCCACTGCTGCATACACAAAATCGTATTTTTGCGAGAGTAAATAAGCATTAAATGAGCTTTCCATATCATAGCCTATTTCGCAGTATGCACCCACTCCGTTTGGGTTAAGTGACATTATTATTTCGTCTCTGTCGTTTTGAAACCTTTCATCATTAAGATGTGCATGTGTGTCAAATAGCATGGTGTAACTCCTAAATCAATATCCAAACTGACCGTTTAAAGAATCGTCGTCCTCTATCCATTCTGATACATTAATTACTTTGAATTCATCATCGGTAAGACGCACAACAACCTTTTCTATGCCTGCGTTTATAATCATTCTCTTGCACATAGCACACGAATTTGCGTTGCCCACAAGCTCCTTTGTTACATAGTCTTTGCCCACAAGATACATAGTAGCGCCAATCATTTCTTTTCGGGATGCGCTTATTATGGCATTTGCTTCGCTGTGTACACTGCGGCAGAGCTCATATCTCTCACCACGGGGGATGTTTAACTTTTCTCTCATACAAAAGCCAAGGTCAAGGCAATTCTTTCTGCCTCTGGGTGCTCCTGTGTAGCCTGTAGATACAATTTCATCGTTGTTTACGATGATTGCTCCGTAGTTTCTTCTAAGGCAAGTGCCCCTTTCAAGTACTGTTTGTGCAATATCCAGGTAGTAATTGTGTTTGTCTCTTCTCTTATTCTCCATTAGCTTTCTCCTTTGAATTTATCAGCAAGCCGCACAAGCTCTTTGGCATTTTTTATTGCGGCATCCGTAATATCTGCTCCGCCAAGTGTTCTGGCAATTTCCTCTATACGCTCCTCATTTGAAAGAAGTGTTACATCTGTTTTTGTTCTGCCTTCGACGGTCTGCTTTTTGATAAGATAATGTACATCCGCCATCGATGCTATCTGCGGAAGATGCGTTATGCATATGACCTGCGAATGTCTTGCGGTTTTCCACAGCTTTTCGGCTATGCTCTGTGCCGCCTTTCCGCTTACACCTGTATCTACCTCGTCGAATATAAGAAGTTTTTCGCTACCATAGGATGCGATAACTCTCTTTATAGCAAGCATTATTCGGGAAAGCTCTCCGCCCGAAGCTATCTTTGCAAGAGGCTTTAGTCCCTCGCCCGCATTTGTGCAGATTAAAAATTCCACATCGTCTGCTCCGTTGTCTTTCATATCCGCAGGTGTAAAGGATGCTTCCATTTTTACACTCGGCATACAAAGGTCATTTAGTTCCTCTGCCACTTTGCCCAGTAGCCTTTCTGCATATTTTTTTCTTGCCTCGGTAAGCTTTGATGCTAAAGCTCCTCTCTTTTCTTTTGTTTCTTTAAGAAGAGATGTAAGCTCTTCCATTCTTTTAAGACCAAATGTGAGAGAGTTAAGTTCTTCCTGCAGCTTGTCTTTTTTATTTAATATTTCCTCTATGGTTGGGGCATATTTATGCTTTAAATCATCTATTTCCGAGAGTCTTTCCTCCACAGAGTCTATTTCACCTTCGGCATTATCCACGCCATCGGCGTAATCCCTTATTACTCTTGCCTTGTCCGCTATTATATCGCCCGCATCGTTTAGTGCCTCGTATGCCTCGCTTAAGCTCTTGTCTATATCCGATATGGGCTCTATTGCCTTAATAGCCTTCCATATTAAATCATAAGCACTTTGGTTTTCGCCGCCGTAGAGGCTTTCGTACGCCTTTTGCGATGCCGAAGATACGGCAAAAGAATTTAATAAAAGCTTTTTTCGGCCCTCCAGCTCCTCGTCCTCTCCAATGTGGAGATTTGACATTTCAATCTCATTTATCTGATATTTAAGAAGCTCTTGCCTTTTCTCTTTGTCCTTTTCGTTAGTCTGTATGGACGAAAGCTCTCTTTCTATCTTTAAGCACTCGCCGTGCAAAATGGCGTAGTCACTCTTTAAAGAGGCTATTTCCTCTCCGCCAAAGCCATCCAAAAAATCTATATGCGTCTTTTTAGAAAGAAGGCTTGTATTATCGTGCTGTCCGTGAATGTCTATAAGACAGTCGCCTGCTAATTTGAGCATAGCCGCAGTTACGGGAAGTCCGTCTATACGGCAGGTGCTTCGTCCGTCCTCGGAGAGCTCTCTTGTAAGCATTACTTCGTCTCCGATACCCATTCCGAGCGTGCCCGCAAGCAAGGCTGCCACGTCCGGCTGAATGCAAAACACAGCATCCACTCTTGCCTTTTGTTCGCCCGTTCTTATTATATCTCTATTTGCCCTTTGTCCTTTCAAAAGGTTTATCGAGTCTATAATGATAGACTTACCTGCACCCGTTTCACCTGTCAGGATGCTAAAGCCTTCCGAAAAATCTATATTCACATTTTCTATAACCGCTATGTTTTTTATAGATAATGTTTTGAGCATTTTTGTATCCCCTACCCAATATACTTTTCAAGCTTTGAACTAAGGAGCTTTGCATCTCTTTCAGTTCGTACCACAATCATTATTGTGTCGTCGCCCGCTATGGAGCCAACTATGTCATCTTTTACTACGGATTCGAGTGCAAAAGCTACCGCCTGCGCCGCACCTGTCATTGTTTTCAAAACAACTATATTCTGAGCATAGTCAGCTTTTACAAGGCACTCGCCAAGGATTTTCTTAAGCTTTGAGCTTGTGTCCGAGTCTGTCTTATTGCCCACTGTGTATTTGTAGGTGCCGTCATTTAAAAGCACCTTCATAACCTTTAGTTCCTGCAAATCTCTTGAGGTGGTTGCCTGTGTTACATCGTATCCTTCGTCTATAAGAAGATTGGTAAGGTCGGTCTGTGTGGATACCACTTTCTCGGATATGAGTTCTAAAATTTTCTTGTGTCTTTGCGATTTTGTCATTTCTAAACCACCCTTTTGCCTATAATGTTTTTGCGAGAGAGCACCTCATACACACTGCGGTCGTGAACCTTAATAAGCTTTGCTCTCTTGGGGCTTTCCGTAATTATTATTTCATCAAGGCTCTCAAGCTCAAAGCCGTGCTGTCCGTCTGTGGTGAGCATTGAACTCTTTGAAAAACAGTCCTTTAAGCATACCCTGATTTGCTTTTCGCTGGGAACCACTATGGAAACAGGCGAGCCTGTGTGCGGACAGATTGGCGTTATGATGCTCTGAAAAAGCGATACATCGGTAATAGGTCCGCCAGAACTTAAGTTGTAGCCCGTGCTTCCCGTTGGTGTGGCGAGTATCAGCCCGTCTCCCTCGTAGCTAGCCACAAAAGAGTCGTCTATGTACACATCGGTGGCTATAATACGCCTAAACGATGAGCGGGATATTACAAAATCATTTAATGCGGTATTGGAATAAATCTCTTTGCCCTGTCTTAGTACCGTGGCCTTTAGCATAAAGCGTTCTTCTGTTCGGTAATTGCCACTAAGAAGTTTTTTTACTGCCATTTCTATTTCGCTTTTTTCAACCTCGGCAAGAAAACCAAGAGTACCAAGATTAATTCCAAGTATTGCTATATCCATTTCTGCCGCCATTGATGCGCACGAAAGTATAGTGCCGTCGCCGCCCAAAACTATAAGGGCATCAGCACCTGTTAAAACATTAGGATAATCCTCTGTATTGGTGGCATAAGTTACATTGTAACCGCCTAAAAGAGATTTTACCAGATTTGTATATTTGAGCTCTTTGTCCTTTTGGATGTTTGTTATTATTGCAATATTTTTCATTATAAGGAGCCCCTTTGTATAAAAATATTATTATACACATAATTATACACTCTATATATACAAAAGTCAAACAAAAAGGGATGTAAAATAAAGCTCCAAGCGCAAAAAACTTTTGCATATGACAAAATGCGACATTATTCCCGTTGACTTTAAACTTCTTATATGATAATATAAACTTGCGAACCAACTTAATACACTTTCAACGGCGCTCATTTTTATTTTGGTAAAAATGCAGGCTTTTTTAGCGCACGTTGAAGTATGCTAAAGTTGGTTCGCACCTAGAGCTGTGCATTTTTCGTGCGTCGGCTCTGTGCCGGCGCATTTTTTAATTTATACCAAACAAAAAGGAGAAAAGAAAATGGTAGATTATAAAAAGATGTATTATGAGCTTTTTGGAAAAATAACAGATGTTATAGAACATCTTAAAAAGATTCAAGAGGATGCAGAAGAGAGATTTATCTCATTTGAGGAAGATACGACTGCTGTTTCGGATAGCTGAAGGGGTTTAACTTTATTTTTTAATGAGTGCCTCAACACAAAGAAAAGATTTTAATTTTTAATTATTCGGGAAAAGACCGTAGGGGTGACCTGCAGGTGTCACCCCTACAACCCCTCCCCGTCCGCTGTGAAATATGCAGGGAAACCAAAACTAAAAAGCCAAAGGCTAATCGTCGTTGCGGACGCGAGTATTTACTCGCTTGTCCTCACTAAACGGCAAATGTATAAGGGAACTGAGTTTGTACATTTGCCGTTTCCGATAGCTTTGGCTTTTTATTTTTGCTTTCTTATTCCTGCATACTTCAAGGCGGAGTTTTTTGTTTTTGGTTAGATAGTTAATACTTTCATTTTTATTGTGCGTTTTGTAAATATATTAAAACAATCTTCTAATTAGAATACAAATTTTGATAAGCACAAACCAAAATTCCGCCTAGGGCTTTTGGCGTAAAGAAAACCTCTCTTAAAAACGCAGATACACCGCAAACGGCACTTGACCTATTCAGTTCCATTAAGTCGGAGGCCAAGCGGGTCTTAGGAAGACAAGGGTCTCTTACAACTCC
>JAZNFW010000049.1:0-7864 GCA_045576175.1 Clostridia bacterium
GACGAGGAACAGCGTTTTGGAGTAGGGCATAAGGAAAAGCTCAAAGAGATGAAAAAGGATGTAAATGTATTAACCTTAAGTGCCACACCTATTCCAAGAACACTAAATATGGCTATGATGGGCATACGGGATTTGAGCGTGCTTGCCTCTCCGCCAAACGACAGAGCACCTGTACAGACATTTGTTATGGAGTACAACCCTATTGTTGTGCAAAACGCAATTCAAAGAGAACTTGCACGAGGCGGACAGGTGTATTATCTTTATAACAGGGTAGAAAACATAGAAAGGGTAGCCGTTAAGATAGCGGAGCTTGTGCCCGAGGCAAGGGTAAGTGTTGCCCACGGCAAAATGAGTGAAAATGAGCTTGAAAACATTATGCTCGATTTAATAGATGGGAATATTGATGTGCTCGTTTGCACCACCATCATAGAAACAGGTCTCGATGTGCCCAATGTAAATACTATAATAGTAGAAAACGCCGACACCCTTGGATTGTCCCAGCTATATCAGCTAAAGGGAAGAGTAGGGCGTTCAAACAGACTGTCCTTTGCATATTTCACATATCACGAGGGAAAGGTTCTCGATAAAATTGCACAGAAGAGGCTTAGTGCAATAAGGGAATTTACCGAATTTGGTTCGGGCTTTAAGATAGCCCTAAGAGATTTGGAAATAAGAGGTGCGGGCAACATCCTCGGTAAGCAACAGCACGGAAATATTAATCTTGTCGGCTATGATATGTATTGCTTACTTTTGGAACAGGCGGTAAAGGAAATAAAGGGCGAAACCGTTACCGAAAAGGTGAGCACCTCAATAGACCTTAAGGTAAGTGCCTTTATTCCCGAAAAGTCCGTTCCCGATGAAAAGCAAAGAATAGAAATGTACAGGCGTATAGCTTCTATATCCACCGAGGACGAATTAGGCGAGGTTCAGTCGGAATATATCGACCGCTACGGAGATGTTGACAAAAGCGTTGACAATCTTATGAACATAGCACTTATAAGGTCATATGCATCTGATATGTGCATATCCGACATAAGCGTAAAGGATGAGCTTGTAATATTCACATTCGAACGGGTTGTGAGCCCAAAGGCAATAGTTGAGATTATGGACGATTTCAAGGGAAAAATGATGTTTTCTTCCGGCTCGGTTTCGTATCTTAGCTATAAATGTGAAGAAAATATACTGAGTAATATTAAAATTATATTACAAAGGCTTAAAAACACAATACACGAAGAAAGTATATAATGTATAATTGTGTTATAATTGTATGAGGAGGTTTATACATGAGAAAATTAATGAAAATTATATCGGTTTTTTGCCTTGTAGCACTTCTTGCAGGCTGTGGTCAGGGAGAAAATCAAAAAAAGCCTCAAAAGAAGAGCGAGGTAGCCGTAACAATAGGTAAAACAGATTACGACATGGAAAGATTCAATATATATTTCTATACCGCATTAGCTGAACAGATGGTGGCAGCCGAGGTTCAAACAGCGGAGGATGTGACTGAGGATTTCTGGACACAGGAAGTAGACGGTACCACAAGATTTGAGCTTGCTAAACAAAATGCACTTACCACTATGATAAATGATTCTGTAGCTCTTGAAAAAGCAAAGAAGCTCGGTCTTGAACTTACAGGTGTCGATATAAATAACATAAACACCGAGATGGAAAATGTAAAGGCAGATTCTGCTACAATGGCACGACTTGAAGCAATAGGCGTTTCTATTGATGCTTTTGCAAAATACTATGAGGACGGTATTCTTATACAGTATCTCATACCTGAGCTTATAAGTAACGGTGAAATTGACATAGACGAAGATGAAATTGATAAGAATTTCAAAAACGATTATGTCAAAGCAAAGCACATACTCATTTCAACTACAGACCCCAACACCGGTGCCGCACTTGCAGACGATCAGGTTGCTGCTGCCAATACTAAGGCACAGAGCATATTGGATCAGATAAGGGGCGGTGCAGATTTTGACGAGCTTATGAATGCCAACAGTGAGGATCCCGGTCTCCAGACAGCTCCAGACGGCTATGTGTTTACAAAGGGTCAGATGGTAGCGGAATTTGAAAGTGCGGCGTTTGCACTTGCCGAAGGACAGGTAAGCGGTCTTGTAAATACAGACTATGGCATCCACATTATAAAGAGAATTCCTTTAAATGTTGGTGGTGCTCAGGAAATGCAGATTATCCAGTCGCTCCAGTATGAAGCTGCGTATCCCCAAATTGAGGAACTTATAAAGGTATGGAAAGCCAAAGAGAAAATTAAGACAAATGACGATGCTTTAGGAAAAGCAAAGCCATTTAGCACAGAAGCCTTCTTTGGTGCTTAAGTAGAAACAACGCATCTGTTTAAAAAAGAGCAAGCCGCAATTTAATCGGCTTGCTCTTACAGTATTTTGCATTGTTGGGAGGGATAAATCTGAAAAGGTTTTTTGCGCTTATATCTGTAATTTTAGCTATCGTACTTTTTGGGGGATGCGTTCCTCACAATACGGTAACGAGAAACGAAAAAACCCAGGAGGAAACTGTGGTTGTTACAGTAGGAGGAGTGGACTATACACTCGACAGATTTAATCTGTATTTGTACAACACACAGGATGAGGTTTTAAAATCGCTGGGCTACGACAAGGCAAATGAGATTCCTCAGGACTTCTGGGATGCCAGACTGCGTGATGAGACAATGCTCGATATGGCAAAGAAAAATGCATTAGATATGCTTATAGATGATGCACTCGAATATAATAAAGCTATAGAGTACAATCTCAAACTAAGTGCTGATGATTATGCTGACATAAACAACCTCATATCTTCCTTGAGACAGGACAAGGTTTCGCTTGCACAGTTTGAGTATATTGGCATTTCGGTAGACGAATTAAAAGAATATTATCAAATGGAGACACTTATGCCGCATCTTCTCAAAGAACTTGTGGCAAGGGGAGAAATAGAGGTACCCGAAGATGAAGTGCTGGAGCTTTTTACATCCAATTATGTCAAGATAAAGCATATTTTCTTTCCTACAGTAGATGCAATTACGGGCAAGGAATTTTCAAAGCACAGAGTTGATTCTGCATACGACAGGGCAAATGAGGTCCTTTCAAAATTAAATGCAGGGCAGGATTTCGATGAGCTTATGAATATGTACACAGAGGATTATAACAGCACCAATGTGTACCACGAGGGCTATTTGTTTACTTACGGTGATTGGGACAGTGCAATCGAAGAAGCAGCATTTTCGCTTGGCGAAGGTGAAATCAGCGGCATTGTAACTTCTGCAGACGGACTTCACATAATAAAAAGACTGCCTATGGATTTTGAGGGTAGCGAGGAAACAGAGTGTATTAAGGAAATAGAACTCATTTTTGCAGAGCCGAAACGATCCGAGCTAATCAAAAAGTGGCGTGAAGAGACGGAAATTATAATAAATGAAGAGGTACTAAACGAAATACAGCCTACTATTACAAATAATCGCCGTCCGTCATTTAACATCAGTCTTGACCTTCCAAAGCCTAAAAAACAAAGGTAAAAACAATCGTATATAATAGTATTAAGAGCTATTTTGATATAATCAATCGAAATGGCTCTTTTTTTTTGAAAAGTTATTGAGTGTGGTTTACATAATTTTACAAAATATTTTCTTCTGCGATGTTAAAATGTAATAAACAAGAAAATGAGGAGAAAAACAAATGAATGAAATTGTACCAAACACACATCCAATCCGAAATGACATATTCTCAAAAGGAGTTATTGCACTGAGTCTTAGCACAAAGGACATTGTGTATATGCTACTATGCTATGTTATGTCATCGTGCACTTTTTTTGATGGCAGGGTACCGTTTGTGTTAAGTGCTTATGCGGCATCTTTTGCACTTGGAAGGTGGTATCTTCCCCTTGCGGCATCCGTACTGGGACTATTAAGGCTTGGAATGGGCTTTAACCTTTTTATGTATCTGGCAGTTCTTGGCGGAGCTACCTTTCTTATGGGAACCATACGTAGTGGCAGAAAGTTTAAGGCTATATGCGTAAGCTCGCTTTTGTTTGTAGTGTCTTTTACTCAGAATTTGGTTACCCAAGCGTTTTGGTATGACTATTTTATTACCTTTTTGGAAGTTGGCTTGTGTTATGGCGGTGTGTATACCTTTTCGGTGGCAGTTCCCCTTATTACAGATGCAAAAGACAGGAGATGCATTCTTGATACAGAACTGGTATCTTTATTTATTCTTTTGGCACTTGTTGTGCGATGCAGTGTAGGTCTGGGCCTTGTTGCGGGACTTGACATATCGGTAGTACTATCCATTTTACTGCTTCTGGCAATCAATATGGAGAGTGATATTTCTCTTGGAACAGCTATGGGAGTGGTGCTTGGTTTTATAACTGTGGGTGGTGCTGTGTCGCCTGTAGTTTCTGTGGGTGCATTTAGCTTTGCATCGCTTTGTGCGGGTGTGTTCAACAGGTTTGGGAAGTGGGGAGTTGTTTTGGGATTTGCTTGTGCCAATGCTACGCTTTCGGCTTTTTTCCCCGAGGAAATTCTCCCGTTTGATATATTTGAGGTACTTAGTTCAGCCATAATATTTGCACTGCTTCCAAAGAAAATTACGGGGTACATATCCTCGGTCGGCTCCAAAACAGTTCACACAGCTACAAAGGCATTTATTCACAGAGACAAAGTACAAAAGCTGGTTTCAAAAAGACTTATGCTTCTGTCAAATGCTTACTACTCGCTTGCAGATTCGTATGACAAGAGCTTTAAAACAGACACAATGTCCAAAGAGTACATAATCCATATGCTCGACAGTGCATCTTCCAAAATCTGTCCCGATTGCGGTTTAAAATACAATTGCTGGGAGAGACACTACAAGGAGAGCTACAAGGCTATGTCGAAGATGCTGGAAACTGCCGATAAAAAAGGCACGCTTACTGTGGAGGATGCTCCATCGCCAATTAAGGACAAGTGCATTAAGATAAAGGAGTTTGTGGACAAGTTTAACGAAATGTATGGTATATACAAGGTCGAAAAGATGTGGCAGGGCAGATTAAATGATGCGCGAAAATTGGTATCCGAGCAGCTTAGGGGCATAAGCCGTTCTGTTAAGGATACTGCAGATAAATTCGATATGTGTATTGATACTGCGGCAGAAAAGGAAATAAAAAGTGCATTGGACCGAAACAAAATAGATTTTTTGGATGTTACATTCTTAAAGGGGAGAACAGACGGTTTTTGTGTAGAGATTCTTCTTGGTGATTATTCGGTATCAAAAAAGACTCAAAATCTTATAGAGGCTGTAGTGGAATCTGTTACGGGCAGAAAGACCACCCTCTCTTCCATACAGCACGAAAAAGATGGACTCTCTCTTATACTGCGTGACAATCACAATTTCAGAGTAAGCGTAGGAAATGCGTCTGTGAGCAAAAAAGGGGAGAAAATCTCCGGTGATAGCTTTGTATCGTGTGTTTCTCCGCAGGGTAATTTTGTTGCGGCACTAAGTGACGGTATGGGAACGGGTGAAGCCGCCTCTAAGGAAAGCACCGCGGCTATAGAGCTGCTAAGGTGTTTTATTATGTCGGGAATGGATATAGAAACGGCACTGGAGCTTATAAACTCATCTCTTCTTTTAAGGTCAGCCGGAGATAGCTTTGCTACGATGGATGTGTGCTCTGTAGATTTATCGGCAGGTAATGTAAATATTTTTAAAAGCGGTGCTGCCACAAGCTATATAAAAAATGCGTCGGAGATATTCAAGGTGGAATCGGACTCTCTTCCGTTTGGTGTGCTAAAGAATGATTCAAGCGTGACAACCAGGATTTTCGGCGTGGAAAAGACGGCACAAATTGTTATTATGTCGGACGGTGTGTTTGATGTTCTCTCGTGGGCGGATGAAGATATAGTGGAAAAAATCCTAAGAGAAAATTCCACAGATAATCCGCAGATTATAGCCAGCGAAATATTATCTCAGGCACTAAAGCTTTCGGAAGATACAGCACACGACGATATGACGGTAGCGGTGGTTAATGTGTGGGAAAGATAATTCTTTCGTAACAAAAAATCTCAAAGCCTAAGCTTTGAGATTTTTTGTTATATAAATAGATTTTCTTAGAAATTTCTGCTGTAGTTTGGAGCTTCCTTGGTGATAGATATATCGTGAGGATGGCTCTCTCTTAATCCCGCCGCAGTAATTCGTACGAATTTACCTTTTTCCTTAAGATCGGGAATAGTAGCAGTACCGCAGTAGCCCATACTTGAGCGAAGTCCGCCCATAAGCTGATATATAGTGTCTGCAACTGCGCCCTTGTAGGGAACTCGTCCTTCAACACCTTCGGGAACAAGCTTCTTTGTGCCGTTCTGGAAATAACGGTCCTTGCTGCCCATTTCCATAGCAGCGATAGAGCCCATTCCGCGGTATACCTTGAACTGTCTGCCTTCGTAGATTTCGGTATCTCCGGGGCTTTCCTCGCATCCAGCGAGAAGTGAACCAACCATTATAACATCGGCACCTGCTGCAATAGCTTTAGGAAGGTCACCGCTGTATTTGATACCGCCGTCTGCAATAACGGGGATGTTGTATTTTTTAGCAGCCTGATAAGCATTGTAAATAGCTGTAATCTGCGGAACGCCCACACCTGCAACAACTCTGGTGGTACATATGGAACCGGGTCCTATACCTACCTTGATGGCATCTGCACCGGCGTTTATGAGAGCTTCAGCAGCTTCACCGGTGGCAATATTGCCTGCAATTACCTGAATGTGAGGGAAAGCTTCTTTAACCTTCTTTAAGCACTTCATAATATTCATGGAGTGTCCGTGAGCAGAGTCTAGCACAAGAACATCAACCTTGTTTGCTACCAAAGCTTCCACTCGGTCGAGAACATCGTCTGTAATACCGATAGCCGCTCCGGCAAGAAGTCTGCCGTTGGAGTCCTTTGCTGCATTGGGGTATTTAACGGATTTTTCGATATCCTTTATTGTAATAAGACCTTTTAAGTAGCCATTATTATCTACTATGGGGAGCTTTTCTATTTTAGCACTGCGAAGTATCTGCTGTGCCTCGTCCATAGTAGTGCCTACAGGAGCTGTAATGAGGTTTTCGGTTGTCATAGCTTCCTTTATAGGCTTTGAAAAATCTGTTTCAAATCTTAAGTCGCGGTTTGTGATAATGCCCTTTAATCTGCCGTCTTCTTCGGTAATCGGCACACCGCTTATTTTATACTTGCCCATAAGTGCATCAGCTTCGGCAAGAGTGTGATTTTCAGAAAGGCGGAATGGGTCTACAATAACACCGTGTTCACTTCTTTTTACCTTGTCCACTTCAGTTGCCTGCTGTTCAATGGTCATATTCTTATGAATAATGCCTATACCGCCCTCGCGAGCTATAGCAATTGCCATCGCAGATTCGGTTACGGTGTCCATAGCAGAGCTCATAAGAGGTACATTGAGTACGATGCTCTGTGTAAGGTTAGTTTTCATATCCACAGCGTTCGGGAGTATGTTTGATTCCTGAGGTATAAGGAGAACATCATCAAAGGTGAGTCCCTCGTAAGCAAATTTTTCTACCATAAATATCCCCTTTCAAAATAAAGTTAAAATTAACATAATTAGTTTAAAATACTATATTATTATAAGTATATATTAAAACCTTCCTGTAGTCAATCAAAAATTTAAAAATATCAGATTTTGTAAAAAAAGATTGCCCATATGCGGAGTGTTCTAAAGGACAGTTTTTAAAAGAAGCGATGTAACCATAGCGGTTGCACCGCTTCTGTCCTTTTTTACGCACTTTTTTCATTTCGTATTTCGTCCATAAGTGATAGTAATTCTTTTTCATTAGGTATGCTTTTAGATGCACAAAAGTAAAGCTTTGAACCG
>JAZNFW010000050.1:0-10368 GCA_045576175.1 Clostridia bacterium
AACTACGGAAAGAGCTTTGGAATATATGCCATAAAGGGATACTCTGTGGATATTGCCCTGCCGAGAACGGAAAGAAAATCGGGCACAGGCCACAGAGATTTTGTGGTTAAATCCGACCATACATTAATCCCCGAGATTGCATCTTCCAGAAGGGATTTTACCATAAACGCTCTTATGCAGGATATCCTCACAGGCGAAATTGAGGATTTTCACGGGGGCATTTGCGACATAGAAAAAGGCATAATACGCCACGTAGATGACCGTCACTTTGGCGATGACCCCTTGAGAGTTTTAAGAGGTGCACAGTTTGCCTCAAGATTTCTTTTTGATACCGACGAAAAAACTCTTGACATATACAGAAAAACAGACCTTTCCTCCCTTTCAGGCTCAAGAGTTCTGGGCGAAGTTAAAAAGGCTCTGCTGTTTTCAAAAAAGCCGTCTGTGTTTTTTGAAACACTCAAAAAAGCGGATTGTCTTTCGTACTGGTTTAAAGAGCTTTATGACTTAATCGGCATAGAGCAAAATCCCGTATATCACTCCGAGGGCGATGTGTGGGTGCACACAATGATGGTACTGGACGAGGCGACAAAATTAAGAGATAAAACATCAAATCCCTTTGGCTTTATGCTCTCTGCCCTTTGCCACGACTTTGGAAAAAAGGTTTCCACCATAATAAAAAACGGGGTAATACACGCCTACAACCACGAAACAGAGGGGCTGCCTCTTATTGAAGCATTTTTAAAAAGGCTCACAGATGAAAAAGAGCTTATAAATTACGTCCTCAATCTCTCAGCTCTTCATATGAAGCCCAGAGTTCTGGCACAGGCAAAATCGTCGGTTAAAGCTACGAACAAAATGTTTTATAGTGCAAAATGCCCCCTTGACCTTATATACATTTCCGAAGCGGACAGCAGAGGGAAAATACCCAGAAAAGATGATAGCGAGGACAGAAAGTTTTTAATGGACAGACTTAAAGTATATGAAGACACAATGGCAAAGCCTTATGTAACTGGAAAAGACCTTGTAGAGTGTGGGTTTGAGGGAAACAAAAACTTTAAAAAGGTGCTTGAACACGCACAAAAGTTAAGGCTTGCAGGAATAGACAAGGAAAGCGCGCTTAAAGAATGCATTAAGATGTTTAGGTGAAGGGTTTTTGCCCTTTACAATTCCAATGTGGTTTATTTTATTTTTTAGTGAGTGCTCTATCGCTAAGAAAGATTTTAATTTTTAATTGTTTGGGAAAAGACCGTAGGGGTGACCTGCAGGTGTCACCCCTACAACCCCTCCCCGTCCGCTAGGTCTTTTATGACTAAAAACCTCTCTTAAAAACGCATATCCTACCGCCGCTGCGGAAGCAGAAATGTTTTCTGCAAGTCCTCACTAAACGGCACTTGAATAATGGAACTTAATCTTCTCAAGTGCCGTTTGCGGTGTATCTGCGTTTTTAAGAGAGGTTTTCTTTACGCCAAAATCCCTAGGTGGAATTTTAGTTTGTGCTTATCGTAAGTTTGCTTTCAATTTAAAGTTTATAGAAAAACTATTTGCAAAACGCACAATAAATTCGTAAATATGAACTATCCGACCAAAAACAAAAAGCTCCGCCTTGAAATATGCGGGAATAAGAAAGCAAAAAGAAAAAGCCAAAGCTATCGGAAACGGCAAATGTAGTATTTAAGTTCCCTTATACATTTGCCGTTTAGCGAGGACAAGCGAGTAAATACTCGCGTCCGCAGCGGCGATAAATCTTTGGCTTTTTATTTTTGTTTTCCCTGCATATTTCACAGCGGACGGCTGGGGATGCAAGGGGAGCAGCTGCTGGCTCCCCTTGCGGTCTTTTCCCGAATAATTAAAAAATAAAAACTTATTAGGTGTTAAGGCTCTTACTCAAAATTAAATCTTGTCTCTCTCCAATTAAAACGAAAACAGAACCATAAAACCAATGCTTTACAGTCCTGTTTCAAACAAAAATTATTTTTTAGAAATCTGATATGTTCCCTTTACCATTACAATAGCATCTGTTGTAAATGCCATTCCTCTTTGGTCATTTCTTGGAACAAGCAGGTGGTGGTTGAGAGGCACCTGCGTTCCGTTTGAGAGGTCAACACCGTCTGTAAGGTCTGCAACACCGCCTTGCGATGTAGCAATTATGGTGCCGTCGCCTGCACGAAGGAGAAACTCCGTACCTTCATCGCCTATGATTTTCTGGTTTTTATCTACATTCACAAGCACAAAGGAAGAACCCTCGCCATTTGACATGGCTTCGTTTACGCTTGTGTCTACCTTTTTATCTATGCGACTATCAATATCGGGCAGAAGCACATCTGTAATATAGGACAGGGTAATAAGGGGGTCACCCTCGTCACCCGCAGTTGCAAATGCTGCTACTGTAGTTACAAGCATACATATTGCAGTAATGATAAGTACTGTTCTTAGTTTGCGTTTCATAATTCTAGTCCGCCTTTCGCTTTTGTTTTAAAACCATGCAGGTTTTTAGATAAGTCCGAAGCTTATCATAAGTGCCTCATCTATGGAGTTCATAAGGTGATCATCTATGTGACCTATTTTTTCTTTTAATCTTTTTTTATCTATGGTGCGTACCTGCTCGGCAAGTATTACCGAATCCTTTGCAAGTCCGTGTTTTTCGCCCTCCAGCTCTATGTGAGTGGGCATCTTGGCTTTGTTGATTTTGGAGGTAATTGCCGCAACAATTACTGTGGGGCTGTACTTATTTCCCACATCGTTTTGTATTATGAGCACGGGGCGGATGCCGCCTTGCTCGCTTCCAACAACGGGGCTTAAATCGGCGTAGAAAAGGTCTCCGCGTTTTACCATAAATATCATTCACACTCCGCTAATTTTTCCTCGTAGCTTTGCTGTTGAATGTTGTCTGCCTGAAGGCATATCTCGGCAATTTCCACATTTATTTCTGCCATGCTTTGATAGCCTTTTTTGAGACTTTCCTGACAGGAAGCTTTCTTTTGCATAGCCACATATTTTTTGGCAGCCTCTCTTATCAGTTCGCTTCTGTTTAGCTTCTTAGCTGTGGCCAAAGAGTCGACCTCAGCTAACAGAGTGTCGGGTAAACTAATGAAAATCTTTTTTCGGTGTGACAAAGCAATCATGCCCCCAATCCTTGCATCTTGATATATAATAATTATATAATTAGCTGTGTCTTATGTCAAATGTATATTCTTCCAAAGACACATCTATTCAAGATAGTTTAAGGTTTTTATGATTTTATTGTCCTGTATGTAAGCTCGGGGGACACGCCTTGTGACAGAGCATACAATCTCATAGTTTATTGTACCCATAAGAAGTGCAACAGACTCTACGGTAATCGTATTATTACCATCTGAGCCAAAAATTATAACCTCGTCACCGATATTTATGTTTTCAATGTGGGTTACATCTATCATACATTGGTCCATACAGATTCTGCCCACTATTTTTGCTTTCTTTCCACCAACAAGCACACATCCCTTGCCCGAGAGCACTCTGGAAAGTCCGTCTGCATAGCCAATCGCAATAGTGGCAATCTTCTGACCTTTTTTCGCTTTGTATACTCCGCCGTAGCTTATGAAGCTATCGCTTGTAAGAGTCTTTATGTGGCTTACTCTGGTCTTAAATTCCATAGCAGGCATAAGATGCGGAGCGAGGCTTGCAACATAATCGGAAGGACACATTCCGTACAGTACAATGCCCATTCTTACCATATCAAGATGTGCATCTGGCATAGTGAATATTGCGGCACTGTTGGCTATGTGCTTAATACCGATATCCACACCGTCACTTTCTAAAATGGAGCACACATTAAGAAACTTTTCAAGCTGCATTTTTGAATAGCCGGGATCCTCGTCATCTGCCTTGGACAGATGTGAGAATATGCCATCTATCTTAATTCCGGGAAGAGAGGATATTTCCTTTATTTGCTCGCATACGCTCTCTTTATCGTCGCACACGAAACCAATTCTTCCCATACCGGTATCGAGTTTTATGTGTATTTTGGCAGTTTTCGAAAGAAGCTCTGCCTCCTTGGAAATGAGGTAAGCACTTTGGAGTGAGTCCACCGAAAACAAAATATCGTGTTCTATTATCCTGTGATAGTCCTCGGGGAATATTACACCTATTATGAGTATCGGCTGAGTAAATCCCATATGTCTAAGCTCAATTGCCTCGTCGGCATTGGACACGCCAAAGGCATACACACCTTCATCACTCAAAACCTTTGCCACCTGCTTTATTCCGTGGCCGTATGCATCTGCCTTGATTATAGCAAGTATTTTAGAGTCCGTATGTTCTTTAACCTTTTTTAAATTGTATTTAATTGCATCGAGATTAACCTCTGCCCATGTACGCATAATTACATCTCCTCGGAATATTTGATAGCATAGGGTAAAAAATCAATCATATCGCTTGGGCTAAGCGAGTATTCGCCTAATTTAAGAGCTGCCATATCGGCAGAAAGTGAGTGAATATACACTCCAAGTTTTGCCGCATCGCCCAGGCCTTTTCCCTGAGCGCAAAACGATGCGATACAGCCGGCGAGAACATCGCCGCTTCCACCGGTTGCCATGCCGGGATTTCCAAGCATATTGCGGTATATATTGCCGTCGCCTGTGCAGATTATGGTCTTGTGGGACTTAAGCACAAGCGTGAGGTTGTGTGCTTTTGCAAAATTTGTTGCAATTTCTTCGCTATTTTCCAGTATTTCGTCAGTTGACAGCCCCGTAAGGTACGAAAATTCCTTTATGTGAGGAGTGAGCACAAGCGGACATTTTCTGTTTTTCAAAACAGATAGATTCTGTGATATGGCATATATGCCGTCGGCATCCACTATACAGGGAGCAGAAGCATTTGCTATTATACTGCTTACAATGTCTGTTATATCCTGATTTCTGGAAAGACCGGGTCCTATAAGGATGGTATCGGCTCTATTTACGCTCTCTGTTATTTTGTCTGTGTCGCAGGTATTTATTGTGCCGTTTTCCGAGGAAAGAGGCTTTGTCATTACCTCGGGAAGAGCAGTTTCGAATATATCATTAAGCTCATCTGGGCAACCAAGTGTTATAAGCCCTGCTCCGCACTTTAGCGCCGACCGACAAGCCATTATTGCCGCACCGGTAAGACCTTTAGAGCCTGCAAGCACAAAAAGTCTTCCGTAGTCGCCTTTGTGACTCTGTGATTTTCTTTTGGGAAGAAGAGGATAAATATCCTCCGGTGTAATCGCACTATCCTTTGCATCGCCAAGCTTTGAGAGTGCATCTTTATACAGGCGGAAGTATTCATCAGTCTGTGCTGCGGCTACCGCTATGGCATATTCACCATCGTGCGATATGCTGATTTCAATATGGGTTATTCCAAGCTTTGATGCACAGTTAAAAACCTTGCCACTAAGCTCTACGAACGGTTTTGAGGTCATATTGTGACCTATGCAGATGTCTGTAAGAGGCAGGCTTATTCCCTCACCAAGGCATTTTAATGTAGCTTCCTTTGCTGCAAAAATTCCCGCTGCGGTCTGCGCTCTTTGCTTTTTGGAATTTATGTAGTCTTTTTCTTTTGGTGTAAATATCCTATTAGGGACCTCATCCTTAATGAGAGATTCAATACGGCTTATTTTAACTATGTCTGTACCAATATACATATTAGTTAGTAAACACCTTTCGCGGATTTCTTTTCTCCATTGTTTCTATCATAATCTGCGTGGGGCAGAAATATATTGCTTTTTGCTCGCCGTCTACCACAGCAACAAGAACAAATGTTCCCGGGCAGTCCTTGTAGGGAGTTGCATCTATTTTGGGAAGATTTTCTGTGCCTTCAGGAAGATTTTTGCTTCCGAGGGGTGCCATGGAAATTATGTCCTTGCGGTACACAGACACCATATGCTTTCTTTTGGTTTTGTTTATAATCTTGTCTATATCCAGGTCGCTGTCGGTCAAAAGATATTCATACTCAATATTTGTAAGCATCATAAGCTTGTATGCAAGATAGCACGCACCCACTACAACTGCAGGCACAAGAAATCCGAGGAATGTAAGTACTCCCAGAAACACCATGGAAAGCACATATGCCAAAATTGCACAAACTACAGGAATTACAAGGTAGAGTGCAAAATCCAATACCGTCTTTTTCTTTTTCAAAATATATTCATGATAGGTAACCATAATTAATCTCCTTTGTAAATATATAAATCATTAATATTCTAACATAATATGCTATCTTTCGCAAGATTTTGTGCGAAAAAGTTAAAAATTATTCACAAAATCAAAAGCCCCTCATATATTATAAGATGTGGGGTGGTGTAATGAAAACGAGAAAAAAATCTCCTCTAAAGTATATACTTATAATTGTACTTATAGTATCTTTGATATACAGTATATTTTGCTCATATGTTGCTATGATGCGGACTGTTCACTCGGTAGCACAGTCACAGATGGAGTGGGTGGCAAACGATGCAATACATAGAGCGATAGCCGATGCATCATACAATTGCGCAAAGTACGGCGATCTTGTAAACATATACCGAAATGATGATGGTGCAATAGAATCCCTAACCTTAAATGCCTATGCCGTAAACCGACTAAAATCCGATATATCACTTAAGGTGCTCGACTACTTAAACGATTCGTCAAAATACGATATAGAGGTGCCTCTGGGTAACTTTTTTGCATCTGAGTTTTTGTCGGGTGTGGGACCGAAGGTGACTCTTAAGATTATTCCCTTCAATGTGGCGGCTATAGACTTTGAAAGTAAGTTTACACCATCGGGAATAAATCAGTCTCTTCATACGGTAACCGTTAAGGTTGATGTTAAAATCGGTGCAATTTTGCCCGGATACGAGGGCATATGCGATGTGTCATCATCTGCAATCGTATCCGAGGCGGTTATAATAGGCAAAGTTCCGGGCACATATTTTAAGGTCGACGGAAAATAATTGTGCTTATAAACCCCAAGGGCGTATTGACTTTTCCTCCCGTATTGGTATAATGTGTATAGATAGAAAAAGACCAGATATGCGGTGAACTAAATATGCTGTTTTCAAACAAGGAACTTTCTAAAATTATAATACCCATTTTTATAGAGCAGGTGCTGGCAGTTGCCATAGGTATGATGGACACAGTTATGGTCGCCAGTGCAGGCGAAGCTGCTGTGTCGGGCGTTTCGCTTGTTGACACTATAAATGTGCTTATGATATATGTTTTCAATGCACTTGCAAGCGGAGGTGCAGTTGCAATATCGCAGCTTCTGGGTGCAGGAAGAAAAGGGTACGCATCAGAAGCGGCAAAACAGCTTGTTTGGGTTGTTGGTTTGGTTTCGGTTTTATTTATGAGCATTATGCTTATTTTCCGTACCGGCCTTTTGAAAGTTGTGTTTGGCTCTATAGATGCCGATGTAATGGCAAATGCAAGGATATATTTCCTTTATACAGCTATGTCCTATCCCTTCCTTGCACTCTATAATGCAGGTGCGGCAATTTTCAGAGCTGTGGGCAATTCCAAAATATCTATGACTACATCCATAATAATGAATGTAATAAACCTCTTTGGAAATGCAGTTCTTATATTTGTATTCCATATGGGTGCTGCGGGGGCTGCCATAGCCACACTTTTTTCGCGTGTGGTGGGTGCTGTAATGATGATATGCCTTGTTCAGAAAAAAAGCTACGATGTATATGTAGACAAGCTCATTAAATACAAACCTGATTTTTATCTTATAAAGAGGATTTGCGTGGTAGGAATACC
Source organism: Clostridia bacterium (assembly GCA_045576175.1). Taxonomy (GTDB): domain Bacteria; phylum Bacillota; class Clostridia; order UMGS1810; family UMGS1810; genus RGIG8748. The sequence goes on from JAZNFW010000050.1 coordinate 7,740, forward strand.
AAACGGTGCTGAAAACGGAATGTTTCAGCTTGGAAAGCTCATTACCCAAAGTCTTGTTTCCAGCTTTGGAACAATACAGATTGCGGCAAATGCAGCAGCCAGCACACTGGTTACTTTGCAGTACACACCGGGAAGTTCTATGGGTACTGCTATGGTAGCTGTAGTTGGCAGGTGTGTTGGTGCAGGCGAGACAAAACAGGCAAAAAAATATGCCGGAAAGCTTCTGGCTATAAGTTATGTGCTTATGTTTGTAATATCTGTTCCTATGGCGATATTTGCAAAACCGCTCGCGGCACTCTTTGGTCTCTCCCCCGAGGGAGTTGATATTGTAGTAAAGCTCCTTGTTATTCACGCTGTATTTGTATCCACCTTTCACTCGGTGGCGTTTTGCCTTGCCAATTCGTTCAGAGCAGCAAATGATGTTAAATACACCCTTATCATATCAACAATTTCTATGTGGGTTTTCAGAATAGGCTTAAGCTATGTGTTTGGATTGTATATGCAAATGGGAGTAATCGGCGTGTGGCTTGCTATGATGTGTGATTGGGTGTTTAGAGGAACTCTTTTTGCAGTGCGTTTTATAAGAGGTACCTGGCTTACAAAATACAAAGACGATATTCCCGTTTCATAAGCACGAAAGGAAAAAGATATGACCGACAATATAAACTATAATTACATTGTAGACTACATTGTAGACACCATAAAACCGTCTACGGGCTTTTTAAAAGAACTTGAGATTTATGCCGATGAGCGTTTTATACCCATCATACAAAGAGAAGTAAAGGGTTTCCTTTCTGCCATTTTGGAGTACAAGCGTCCAAAACGCATTCTTGAGGTTGGCGCAGCAATTGGATATTCGTCAATATTCTTTTCGGATTATCTTTTAGATGGCGGCGAAATTGTAACTTTGGAAAAAGACGAAAAGTATGCAAAAATCGCCAGAGAGAATATTAAAAAAGCCGGAAAGGAAAATGTAATCCGATTAATAGAGGGAAGTGCAGAGGAGACTATACAAAGCGTAGACGGACCTATTGATATGCTTTTTCTTGATGCAAATAAATCGCAGTACAGATATTATTTTGACATAGTTTATCCCAAATTAAGCGAGGGCGGAATTATAATATGCGACAATATCTTGTACAAGGGTATGACGGCAAATGACGAGCTTCTTCCAAGAAAGCACTATGCAATAGTTAAAAACATAAGAGAATTTCTGGATTTTCTCTGTAAGCACGAAGGTCTTACCACATCCATAATACCAATAGGCGACGGAATGACACTGTCTGTTAAAAAGGGAGGGAGTGCAATATGAATAAGCCTGAGCTTCTGGCACCTGCCGGAAATCTTACCAAGCTTAAGTATGCCATAATGTATGGTGCAGATGCCGTATATATAGGCGGTGAGGAGTTTTCTCTAAGGGTTGCCGCCAAGAATTTTACCATAGACGAAATTAAAGAAGGCATAGCTTTTGCCCACGAAAGAGGGGCGAAAGTGTATATAACTGCCAATATCATACCACATAACTCGGATTTAGAAAAGTTTCCGGATTTTGTAAGAGAGGTGGCTTCCCTCGGTGCAGATGCAATAATAGTATCTGACCTTGGTGCTTTTTCCATAGTACGAGAGGTAGCACCCAATCTGGATGTTCACATAAGCACTCAGGCAAACAATACCAACTATGCCTCGGCATCAGCGTGGCACGCTATGGGAGCTAAGAGAGTAATACTTGCCCGTGACCTGTCCTTTGACGAGATAGAGGAAATAAGGAAAAAGACACCGAAAGACCTTGAAATAGAGTGCTTTGTTCACGGAGCTATGTGCGTATCCTATTCGGGCAGATGCCTTCTTAGTAACTACCTAACTCACAGGGATTCCAACAGGGGAGCTTGTGCGCATCCTTGCAGATGGAAGTACTATCTTATGGAGGAAAAACGCCCCGGCGAATATATGCCCGTGTTTGAAAACGAAAGAGGCACCTTTATATTTAATTCCAAAGATTTGTGTATGATTGAAAATATCCCCGAGCTTATTAAGGCGGGAGTTACGAGCTTTAAGATAGAGGGCAGGGTAAAAAATGAACTCTATGTTGCAACTGTGGTTAAGGCATACAGAGATGCTATAGATGCCTATTTTGAAACGGACGGAAACTATAAGGTGGCAGACTCTATATTGGACGAGCTTACCAAGGTTAGCCACAGAGAGTACACAACGGGCTTTTATTTTGGAAAGCCTACAGAAAAGCACCAGCTCTACACAAGCAACACTTATATACAGGAGTACACAATAGCCGCTGTTGTAATGGGAACAGACGGTGATATGACAATACTCGAGCAAAGAAATAAGCTCCAAAAAGGTGATGTGCTTGAGGTTATAAATCCCAAGGGCGAGAACTTTAGCTTTGTGTGCGAGGATATGTATGACGATAGGGACAGACTTATAGAGAGTGCACCACACGCGCAAATGACGGTAAAGCTTAAGATGCCAAAGAAGGCGCAGCCGTATGCTATAGTAAGGATGAAGAATAAAAATTACAATCCCGAAAATATGTAATTTAAAAGGCGTTCCCTTGTGGGAACGCCTTTTATTAGTTGAGGGTATATATCATAAGATTAGCCTTAATGTCCAACAC
>JAZNFW010000051.1:0-2159 GCA_045576175.1 Clostridia bacterium
AACTGTTACGGCATTTCCTGCTTGCTTATACAGTTGATTATCCGAATTTATTGCAACCATTTTATCTATCTGTTCGTCTGCAAAACCTTGCAGTCTCAAGCACTCTTTCGGCATAAGCTTTCTTATTTTGCAGCCCATTAATATTCCATGTATGTCGCATGCGGTCAAGGTAAACATCGGACAGCCATCCGGTCTGAATCTTTGACCTTGCTGTCTTTTATATAGTCTTGTCGGAGTAAGACATGGCATATAACACTCAAGTATTGCTGAGTTTTCTCCTCTGCGATTTGTTATCCCACTGTTGTATCTGCTTTTAATGCATCTTGCCAAGCAAGTGATACATGGGTTCTCATTCATGTCTATATACATGCCTGTTTTACCGCCTTGACCGCCTGCATTGGCCGCTAATGTACAGCTTAAGCAATCTATGTCGTACACTCTTTGGCCTTGACTTCCTCCAATGATTTGCTTAAGAGTTTGTGGGTTGCACTCTGTGAAAGGTAATACTTTTCCGGTGCATCGGATATCACGATATCCGAAAGCATACACTCTTTTTCTGGATTGGGGAACATCGAAATCTGCGCTGTTAAGCACTTGCCATTCAACACCATACCCCAATTCATCAAGTGTTCGCAGGATTGTAAGGAATGTTTGGCCTTTGTTATGACTAAGCAGTCCGGGAACATTTTCAAGAAGAAAATATTTAGGCTGCCTTTCTTTAAGAACTCTTGCAATCTCGAAGAAGAGAGTTCCTCTTGCATCCTCAAAACCACCTCGTTTTCCGGCAATCGAAAATGACTGACACGGAAATCCTGCACAAAGGAGATCAAACTCCGGGATATCCTTTGGGTTAATCTTTGTAGCATCATTAAAAAATACCTCTCCTTCAGTATCAAATATGGCATTGTAGCTTTTATTGGCAAATGGATCGATTTCACAGTGTCCTATACACTTAAAACCTCCTGCTCTATCAAGTCCTGCCCTAAAGCCCCCAATACCGGAAAACATATCAAAAAATCTTATCATTGTTTTCATCGCTCCAGTCTGGTGACTAAAGCTAACCGACACTTTATGAAGGTATTAAATTTTTATGATTCTATTTTATTTCTTTCCGCCGTTGTTACCTGCCGATTCGTCTTCAGTACACATTTTAAGTTTTTCTCGTACTGCAGCCTGTATGCTCAACAGCGACTCTTTTGTGTAGCCATCAAGAAGCTGATAAGCTTCGCTTTTTGTAAGCAGTACCCCTGCATCATATTCGTGCAGGAATCTGCCCTTTTCTACCATTGGTGTTATAGTTAGCCTCACACCGTCGAAAACAACCTTGATATAGGTGTTGTTGCCTATTTTATGCAAGAGTTCTCGGAATAAAAACGGTAGTGTGATTCGGCCTCTTGTACCTGTAGTCCTGTAAATAGTTAAATTCATAATCATCATCTCCGAATAGACTTAATTGTTTGGGTTCGTTTTTTCTTCTTTCGTTTATATCGTAGTTGGCGATCAATAGCTCCTTGAACTGACTGCCGGAGTCATACCGATGAGCCAGAGGGTTTGAGCGAGTATGTTCAACGATTATGTAATCCTTATATAGCTCTTTAACAAATTCACAATCGTTATATGATAACAGAAACTTACCTTTAATCTCTTTTAATGTGTTATACAATCTGACATGGTCTTCTTTAGGAAATTCAACTAAATAATGTCCTTCCGTTTCTACATACGGGGGATCGAGATAAAAGAATGATTCATATCTGTCGTATTGTTTTATGAGACTTTCAAAATCCTTGTTCTCAATCACAGTTTCCCGAAGCCTGAAAGACGCTGCTTCCAAAAGCTCTAATGCGCTTAAAAGGTTAACAGGCTGACCTCCGAAACTCTTTCCTGCACTTCCATAGCTGTACCTTATCATCTTATAGAAGGTGGCAGCTCTTTCCACATCATATAAATTCGCCTTTTCTGATAAAATCTTGATAATAATTTCTGCATCTTTCTCATCAAAGAGTTCCTCTGCTATCGCTATTTCTTCTTTCATAAACGGATAGCTTGGTGCATCCATATTTAAGAAGTCCTGCAATACGCTGAATTCCTGCCTACTGTGTAGGTTATAAAATTTTAATGTCTTGATAAGTGCCATCGGTCTTTCTTTTAAACATTTGAAC
>JAZNFW010000052.1:0-26466 GCA_045576175.1 Clostridia bacterium
GAGGCGGGTTCGGATAATACTCCAATGGCTAGTGATACAGGATTTCCATTTTCATTTGGTGTTACGGGCACCTATGAAAAAGATGGAAAACAATATTATGTAATTCGTGCTTCCTGGTTTGTTAATAACAGCCATATGTCTTATATAGGCGATTTCTTTGTTTCTGTGGACGGCAAAGAAATATACAATGGTTTCGTTCAGTCGGATACATACACAATGGAAAACCTAATCTGGAGTGAATGATTATTACTGAAGTTGTACCGTAATTATAATAAAAAGAGGAAAAATATGTTTCAATTACTTGATATAGCAAAAAGCTTTTTAAGCCAGGCGAAAATAGAGCCTGACGGAGTTCTTGCCGATTTTACAATGGGGAATGGACACGACACACTTTACCTGTGTTCACTTGTTCCAATGGGAACGGTTTATGCTTTTGATATTCAGAAACAGGCGTTAGTTAACACAAGAGAAAGGCTCAGTAGGGCAGAAATAACTGCAAATGCGGTGCTTATTCACGATAGCCATGAAAATGCCAAAAAATATATAGACGGAGAAATTGATGCGGGAATGTTTAATCTCGGATATCTTCCGGGTGGAGACAAGAGTGTTCATACAATGCACCAAAGCACCCTTTGTGCAGTAAAAGATGCCATCAGTATGCTCAAAAAGGGAGGGTTACTCGTCATATCCGTTTATCCCGGTCACGAAGAAGGCAGAGTAGAGGCGGATATGCTTATGGATATGCTCTCTGGATATGATAAAAAGCTCTACAGTGTATCTCGTTTCCATATTGTTAATTCCTATGATGCGCCTTTTGTAATAATTGTGGAAAAACATAATAAGGATATGGAGTTGAAATGAATATGAATAGCACAATAAGGCTTATGACAGAAAAAGATAAACCCGCTATCCTGCAAATGATGAGGGTGTTTTACAATTCGCCGGCAGTATTTACCAATGGTTCAGAAGAAATATTTTGCAGTGATATAGAAAATTGCATTAATGATAATCCTTATTTAGAAGGGTATGTAATTGAAAACTCAAAAGAAATACAAGGATATACAATGGTTGCAAAGAGCTTTTCAACAGAATTCGGAAAGACATGTATATGGCTAGAGGATTTATATGTTAAAGAAGAATACAGAGGCTTAGGCATTGGTAAAATGCTTATGGATTTTATTACAAAAAAATATACGGATTGCATCTTCCGATTGGAAGTAGAAGAGGAGAACGAAAGAGCAGTCAACCTGTATAAAAAATGCGGATTTACGGTTTTACCATATCTGGAAATGAAAAAATAGTAGATAAACAGAAGATGACAAATTATTTTGTCATCTTTTTTATTGACAAATCTATAAATATAGTGTATAATTGTATACAATTATACATAACATATAATGAGGTGGTGTACTAAATGCTGGAAATATCTAACAAAACCAATTTGCTTGAACAAAAGAGTTATAAGTATCAGTTGCAGGATATTGATAATCCCAATTTGTATCGTGAAATTTTTCCTTATGAAGAAGTGCCAAAGATATCCTTTAATCATCGCAGAGTACCTATTGGTATGCCTGAGGAAATCTGGATTACTGACACTTCCTTCCGTGACGGACAGCAATCGGTAGAACCTTATAGCGTACAGCAGATTGTAGATCTCTATAAGCTTATGTCAAAGCTTGGCGGACCTTACGGTATTATAAGGCAGACGGAGTTTTTTGTCTATTCAAAGAAGGATAGAGAAGCTTTGGAACGCTGTCAGGACTTGGGGCTTAAATTCCCCGAGATAACCACTTGGATACGAGCAAGCAAGGAAGACTTTAAACTTGTAAAAGATCTTGGAATCCGTGAAACCGGCATTCTTGTAAGCTGCAGTGATTATCACATTTTCAAGAAAATGAAAATGTCCAGAAAAGAATGTATGAATATGTATCTGGCAACTGTAGCGGAAGCTTTTGAAGCAGGAGTTTCTCCCCGTTGTCATCTTGAAGATATCACAAGAGCAGACTTCTATGGATTTGTAGTTCCTTTTGTAAATGAACTTCAGAAAATGTCTCGCGATGCAGGAATTCCCGTTAAAATACGCGCTTGCGATACAATGGGATGCGGTGTTCCTTACAGCGAGGTTGCTCTTCCCAGAAGTGTTCCGGGAATCATATACGGACTTCAGCATTATTCTGATGTTCCTTCGGAAATGCTCGAATGGCATGGTCACAACGATTTTTATAAGGCTGTTACAAATGCCTCTACAGCATGGCTTTTTGGAGCTTGTGCAGTTAACTGCTCTCTGCTTGGTATAGGGGAGAGAACGGGTAATGTTCCGTTGGAAGCTATGGTTATGGAATATGCCGCACTTCGCGGTTCGTTTGATGGAATGGATCCCACAGTAATAACGGAAATAGCTCAATATTTTAAAGATAATATGGGATATAATATTCCGCCGATGACACCATTTGTAGGCAGAAATTTCAATTGCACAAGAGCCGGTATACACGCGGACGGACTTTTGAAGGATGAGGAGATTTACAACATATTCGATACAAAGAAGCTTCTTAACAGAAAAGCTACTGTGGCAATAAGTAAAACATCGGGACTTGCAGGAATAGCATATTGGATAAACGATAACTACTCACTCGAGGGTGATTCTTGCGTAGACAAAAAATCCCCGCTTGTAACAAATCTCAAATCTTGGATAGACGAAGAATATGAGCAGGGAAGACAGTCGATGCTTTCAACAATGGAAATTGAAAGGAAAATTGAGGAACTTTCCGGCGGACAGTTCAAAAGGCTTTGATTTCAGAACGGAGGAATATTATGGAGCACAAAACAGTGTCGCTTGCAGACCAGATATTTATGGAAATTGAGAACAACATTCTTACAGGAGTATATAAAATAGGTGAAGTTTTTACCGAGACGGTTTTTGCGGAAAAACTCGGTGTCAGCAGAACACCCATCCGTGAAGCAATACGACGTCTTGAACAGGAGAGGCTCATAGATGTTACCACAAAAGGCGTTGTAATTATGGGTATCTCGCAGAAGGATATTTCTGATATGTATGAAATTCGTTTGCGCACAGAGGGGCTTGCGTCCCGCTGGGCAGCAAACACTATTTCCGAACAAGGCAAAAGGGAACTGTCTGAAATTGTAGAGCTTCAGGAATTCTACACTTCGAAGAGAGATGCTGATAATATAAAAAATATGGACTCGAAATTCCATAAGATAGTATACAAAAATTGCGGAAGCATAGTTCTTTCCGATATGCTTCATCAGCTTCACAAAAAGCTGACAAAGTACAGAAAGGCATCTGTTTCAAATAGCGAAAGAGCATCTGAATCCGCAAAAGAGCACAGAGAAATTCTGGAGGCAATTTTGTCGGGTGATGGTGACCTTGCGGAAAAACTCACCGTTGAGCACGTTAAAAATGCCAAAAGAAATATAGAAAAAAACGGCGAAAGAATAATACAGTATTGAGAGGAGTCTTAAAGATGGGACTTACAATTGCTGAGAAAATCATCAAGGCACATCTTGTTTCGGGCGAAATGAAGCGGGGGGAAGAGGTCTCCATTCGCATTGACCAGACATTGACGCAGGATGCTACAGGCACAATGGCATACCTTGAATTCGAGGCTATGGGAATCCCCCGTGTGCGCACCGAAAAAAGTATAGCATATATAGACCACAACACGCTTCAATGCGGATTTGAAAATGCCGATGACCATAGGTTTATCGCAAGCATAGCAAAAAAACACGGAATTTATTTTTCGCGTCCGGGTAATGGAATTTGCCATCAGGTTCACCTTGAAAGATTCGGCAAACCCGGAAAAACACTTATAGGTTCAGACAGTCACACTCCTACGGGCGGGGGCATAGGAATGCTTTCTTTCGGTGCAGGCGGACTCGATGTTGCAGTTGCTATGGGCGGCGGAGAGTATTATATAACAATGCCCAAAATGTACAAGGTTGAGCTTACAGGAAAGCTTCGTCCGTTTGTTACCGCAAAGGATGTTAGTCTTGAAATCTTACGCATTTTGTCTGTAAAGGGAGGCGTAGGTGCAATCATTGAATGGGGCGGAGAAGGTGTTAGGACGCTGTCTGTTCCCGAGAGAGCGACTATTACCAATATGGGTACAGAACTTGGTGCAACCACATCTGTTTTTCCCTCGGATGAAATAACAAAAGAATTTTTAATTGCAGAGGGCAGGGGCGCAGATTACATAGAACTCTCCAGTGACCCTGATGCTGTATACGACAAAATTATAGAAATAAATCTGTCGGAACTTAAGCCCCTTATTGCTTGTCCTCATTCACCGGACAATGTTGTAGAGGTAGCATCTCTTAAGGGAACAAAGGTAAATCAGGTTTGCATTGGTTCGTGCACAAATTCATCTCTTATGGATATGCTTAAAGTAGCTGCACTTCTTAAAGGTAAAACTGTTTCTCCGGATGTCAGTGTTTCTATATCGCCCGGTTCCAAACAGGTTCTTACAATGCTTGCAGACTGCGGTGCGCTTTCCGATATTATTTCTTCGGGAGCAAGAGTTTTAGAGTGTGCCTGCGGACCTTGTATCGGTATGGGCTTTTCGCCGAATTCTGCCGGTATTTCGCTTCGTACATTTAACAGAAATTTCGAAGGCAGAAGCGGTACAGCAGATGCAAATGTGTATCTTTGCTCTCCTGAAACTGCGGTTGCCGCCGCTATTACAGGAGAAATCACAGATCCAATGCTTCTTGGTGAAATGCCACAGATTAAGATGCCCGAAAAATTTAAAATTGATGACAGTGCTGTAATAGCTCCCGCAAGCGAAGAAAAAGCAGAAAAAGTGGAAATTCTTCGCGGACCCAACATCAAGAAGTTTCCGGATAGCCATCCGGTGAAAGATAGTATAGAAGCACCTCTTATTCTTAAAGTCGGCGATAATATCACAACTGACCATATCATGCCGGCAGGTGCAAAGATACTTCCTTATCGCTCTAATATTCCATATCTTTCACAATTTTGTTTTGGTGTTTGCGACAAAACATTCCCCGAAAGAGCACTTAAGGCAGGTAAGAGTATAATAATAGGCGGCTCCAACTATGGTCAGGGATCATCCCGTGAACACGCCGCACTTGTGCCTCTTTATTTAGGAGTGAGATGCGTTATAGCAAAGAGCTTTGCCAGAATTCACGCGGCAAACCTTATCAATGCAGGAATTTTGCCGCTCACCTTCAAAAATGCGGATGATTACGATAAGCTAAATATGAATGATTGTCTTGAGCTTTGTGAAATTTACAATGGTATGGATAATGGTGAAATTACACTTATCAACAAAACCACAGGAGAACAAATTCTTCTTTCGTGCTCTTTTAGCGAAAGACAGAAGGATATTCTTAAGTGTGGAGGCCTCTTGGGATATACAAAAGCAAAAAATATGTAAGGAGTGGGGAAAATGGAATATAATATAGAACAATATTGCAATCATTTCCGAAAACTGCTTGAATCACAGCTTCTCCGTTGTGAAAAAATGGAAAAAGAAGCCGGAAGATGTGATTTTCCTAAAAAAGAGAAAATCATAATTGGAGTTATCGGCGGAGATGGGATAGGTCCTATTATTGTGGATGTAGCTAAAAAAGTCGCAGAAAAACTCCTTTGCGCAGAAATTGAAAGTGGAAGAATAGAAATAAGAAACATAGATGGTCTTACACTCCAAAAGAGAATGGCAAAAAATCAATCTGTTCCAGATGAAGTTCTTGACGAAATTAAAAAGTGCGATGTGCTTTTGAAAGGGCCAACCACAACTCCCAAGGGAGGAACAATAGAGAGTGCCAATGTTATTCTTCGTCGTGAACTGGATTTGTATGCAAATGTGCGTCCTGTGTGCATCCCTGAAAAGAATATTGACTGGATTTTCTATCGCGAAAATACCGAGGGAGAATATGTGCTTGGAAGCAGCGGAATTGAAGTCCCGGAAAAGCTTGCTTTTGATTTCAAAGTTACTACAAACTTAGGAACCGAAAGAATTGCAAGAGCAGCATATGAGTATGCAAAATCTAACGGAAAGACTAATGTTTCTATAGTTACCAAAGCAAATATTATGAAAAAAACTGATGGAAAATTCTCGTTAGTCTGCCACAATGTTGCAAAAGATTATCCCGAAATTGAAACGGAAGAATGGTATGTGGATATTATGAGTGCAAATCTTTTAAACGAAGATATCCGCCATAAGTTTCAAGTGTTCATACTCCCAAACCTTTACGGCGATATTACCACCGACGAGGCGGCACAGCTTCAGGGCGGTGTGGGAACAGCAGGAAGTGCAAATGTTGGAGACAGATATGCTATGTTTGAGGCTATTCACGGCAGTGCCCCCAGAATGATTGAAGAAGGCATCGGAGAATATGCCAATCCACAGAGCATTCTCCGCGCACTTGTAATGCTTCTGCGTCACATTGGCTTTGTGGAAAAAGCAAAATTACTTGAAGATGCACTTGAAATATGTAATGAAGAAAAAACTATTGTTGTCACGGGAAATGTGGACGGAGCCACATGTGCCGAATACGGCGAGTATCTTGTTTCTAAAATATAATTTTTCACTTAAAAGGAGCTGTCTGATCGTAATTGGACAGCTCTTGCTTTTTGCAAAAGGACGCAATTTTCGTATCCATCTTCGTTGCCAAATATTATTTGATTTATAAGTTTTTTTGTGATATAATACAATAAATAGAATATCAAAGAATAGATGTGTCAACAAGAAAAATTTCGAACTGATTTAACTTACATTTTAGGAGATGACAAAATGATAAAATCAAGTAATTTTATGAAGAAGAGACTAACAAGTGCACTATGTGCTTTGTTTATGATTTTGGGGCTTATGCAACCGTTTGGTGTTTTGGCATCGAATGCGAGTGTCCAAATAGACAAAGTTAATGTAATGATGGACCAAAACAAGATATATTTCGATGTGGAAGCTGAACTTAATGGGGATGCGAGACTTATTGCTTCAATCTACGATGGCAAGGGTAGGCTTATTGAAATGCGCTCCAAGAGCACGCGACTTGGAGAAACTATATCTCTTGATGCACATGAGGATGCGGTTTCGTACAAGATTATGTTATGGAGCGCAGAAAACAATATGAAGCCTCTGTGCAGCTCTAAGAGCGGTGCTGTTTCGGATATTTCCGTATATGATGCAGATGCAGATTATGAAAAAAACGCAAGATTTTTATCTGAACTTGGAATTATTAATGCAACACATAAGGAATTTGATAAAGAAATAAATTTTACAAGAGCTGAATTTGCATGTGTGCTTTGCCGTCTTTTAGATGTGGCAGATGTTGCCAACGCTTTCACAAAAGACAACCTCTACACGGATGTAGAGTCTACACATTGGGCAGCAGGCTTTATTAATCTGCTTGGTGAGTCCGGTATGATAGACGAATTGGAAGATGGCAAATTTAACCCTTACGACAGCATAAGCTTTGACCATGCTGTAGCTGCACTTATGCGGGCTTTGGGCTATGAGCCTGTGGCAGAGGAATCTGGCGGATATGGCAGACTTGCAGCAGACTTAATGATAACCCGAGGTGTTGACAAAGAAGAATTCAAGGCAAAAGATGTTGTAAACCTTGTTGCAAATTCTCTCGAAGCATATATGCTCCTTCCTTATGCATACAACCCCAAAACAACCCACGACTACTTTATTGCAGATGGAAAAGGCGGCAGGGAGCAAAGAACACTTCTTACCGATATGGGAGTATATAAGGTGGCGGGAGTTATAGTAAACTTTGGTTATGGCGAGATGGAATTTATAGCCAAAGAGGATTGCTATGAATTTGGAATTGAGACAGACGATGAACTTTATCTTAAAACACAGGACGATTCTTTAGACGATTATGTGTATGAGCTTGTTGATGTGTATGTAAAAAAAGACTCATATAAAAATTATGAGGTTAAGGCGGTCTTGCCAAACAAAAATTGCAAGACCCTCACAATTCTTTCGGATGATATAATATCGCATTCACAAAGTGTAATAAAGTATACCTTAGATCAGGACAATGGACAGCCCAAGGTTGCAGATATTGATATTACATATTCAAGGTTTAATTTCGGATATGGTGATTTAGGTGAAATTATAGAAGACACAGATGTTGTTATAAAGCTTATAGATAATACGGGTGACGGTATATACGATGCTTTTTCGGCAACAAAATATACTCACTCCATGGTTACGAGTGTAGACCCAAACAAAGAAATGATTCAGCTTGACCGTACCAAGGTATATCTTGATTATGAGGATGCGGCAGCTATAATCCTTTGTGATGATAAAGGAAACAAGCTCTCCTTGGAGGATTTTAATGAAAACGATCTGGTAGCTGTGGTATATGATAGCGAAAGACCTTACCGCTACAATGAATATATTAAAATAGTTAAACTCACAGAAACAGATCTTAAGGGAACGGTAGAAGCATTTGCCATAGGTGGGACATACAATTATGTAGTAATAGACGGCAAGCAGTATACCGATGTGAGTGGTACTGATTTTATGCCGGGAGAGAGCTACATCTTCCGACTTGGACCGACGGGCAAGATTATCTATGCAGATATTTATGAGGATGGAGATATTGCATCGGAATTCGGAGGAATAAGCGTGTCTGCAGGCTCAACGGACGGATTTTCGGAACCAATCTTGGGAGAATTGAAGAGTGTCCCCGTATCCTTTGAAGCAACAACTTCTCCTGCATATGGCTCAGAATATGTAGACAATGCCAAGCTTTTAAGTGCTATGGGTATGATATCCGAGGTTGTATCTCCAACTACCGAGATCACTCGCGCAGATTTTGCAACTATTATGTGCAAGGTTATGAATCTGGAAGAGGCTGCCGCAGGTTACAAGGACAAAAACATATTTGATGATATTGATGCTTCGCATTATGCGGCAGGTGCCGTTAATCTTTTGGCAGAAAAAGGTATTATGAAGGCTCTGTCGGGCAAAAACTTCTGCCCGGATACCACTGTGAGATATGCTCATACAATGTGTTCTGCAGTAGATGCTTTGGGATATTCGCCAATGGCAAAATCCAAGGGTAGCTCCCCCTTGGGATATGTAAAAACTGCAAAGCAGCTTGGTGTTTTATCCGATATTGAGTGCGAGTACTATCTTGATGCCCAAATGCTTGTATGCCTTATAAACAATATTCTTGATACCTGCCATATGGAAGAAGTTTCGGCTGGTGAGTATGCTGTTTTGGATGGCAGAAGCGGCAGAGAATACAAGACATATCTCACCGAGGGAGATATTTACATAGCAACGGGAATTTTGACCGGTATCACGGAAGATACCGTTACCTTTGATGCTTCAGAGGATTCCGAAGATGAGGAATTCGAGGGGGATACCCAGTATGTATTTGACATAGACGATTACGACGCTTTTGACTTTTTGTTTATGTATTGCGATGTCTATGTTAAAAAGACGGGAACGGATGAATATAAGCTTCTTTATACAGCACCAAATGACATGGGAAGTGCAGTCATCATAAATTCTAATGATATTGAACAAACGGATGACGGATATATAGAATACTATATCGACCCAGAATACAGTACTAAAACCGCAATGATAAGTCATAACATTGACACAACCAGCATTGTGTACAATATGAAAACAGGCAAAATCAATTTAGATGACATTGGCGAAATGAGGGATGCAAGGGTTGTATTTATAGAAAACACAGGTGATAACTGTTACGACAAGGCAGTGGTTGCAAAGTATATGCATGGCTTTGTTGACTATATAAATGCGCAAACACACACGATATCTGTAGACGGAATTGAGATAGAACTTTATCCCGAAAGCCAAAATATTGCTAATATACTTGCAGACGGTAACGGGAAAAAGATGAGGATTTCCGATTTTAAAGAAGGCGACTTTGTAGCAATAATGTCAGATGGCGATTCTTTTGAAAATTACGAAAGATTTGTTATGATACAGGATTTATCCGAAAACAAAATAACAGGTGTGGTTGAGTCATGGTGGTCCAACGGTGAAAACGCAAACGTTGAAATTAACGGAACAGAATATTACGCAAATGCCGAAATATTTGCCGGCTGCAAAGGAGACTTCTACATTGGAAAGACTGGTACAATAGAGGGCTTTATACCTGATATGTCGGATATCGATATGGGTATGGCATATATTTTAAATGCTACAAAATTCAGCACTTCCGGTGTAGATAAGTGGCAGATAGAGCTACTTACCCAGAGTGGTTATAGTATTATTTACGATGTAAGCGATACTGCAAATTCCGAATTCGAAAGCTATTTTGCCGACAACACTGATGCCTTTGGTTCTGCTAACAGCTCTGGAGAATATCTTTTTGAAAATGCCTCAATGGAACAAAAGGTAAATCCGGCAAGGCTTATATCCCTTAAGGAAAATTACAATGGTGAAATATCTCAGTTTGAAATGCTCGAAACAAATGGTGGAACACAGTTTGAAAATAGCCCATATGATGCAAGCACAAAAACCATATCAGAAACCGAATTGGACGATAATGCTTGGGTGTTCAATTTGTCCGACGGATATTTTTTTGATATATCTTGTTTAAGAAACGGCGGAAAGTATACGGGTTGTGTGCTGAAAGATACAAACAATAAAAATTCTATTGTGATTATAACAGGATCGAGTCTTGAAAATGTAGTAAGAGGCGACCTCGTAAATAGCGAAACGGCTTTCGCGGTAGTAAAATCTGTTGTACAAACATATAACTCCGTGATTGTCAATTACACCTGCAACGAAACTGACGGTACTGCGATAATAGGTCCCAGTGCTATAATGCATGGTGATATGAATTATTACAACATTTCAGTTGGTGATGTGTTTGCTTTTATTGCAGATGATAATGGCAATGTTACAGATTATGCAATAATAGCATCTATGGGTCATTCTTACGGAGGTTTGATTTTGTCAGAAGCAGGAATAGAGGCGGTTTCTGATGGCGACATAGAATTTACACATGGATATATTGCAAATAAAGCAAAGCGCGTAGTAAGCGCCGGTGAAATGCTTAATCTTGATGTTGGCGGAGAAATAGAAACTGTTTTGGTAAGAAATTCATCCACAAACAAATATACTTATGTCTACGACGCAAGAAGATACGAAATCAGTACGGGAGATTTTATGGGCGACCCGTATATGTATTATTATGATGAAGATGACGGTTATACGTCAAAAGTATTTGTAAGGATTTGTAATGGAAAAATGACAGACATATACGGATATTATCATAGTCCGACAAATTAATAAAACGACAGAAATAACTTGGCTGGATAAGATTCCGACATTTTGATGAAGGGATTGATATTTTGAACAATAAATATTTTTGATACCAAATTAATATGAGAATAGAAGAAATCTATCAAATCTTGTCGAAACAAGGAGAAATAACTATGAGAAAAAAATTGTATAAGTCACTTACTGAAAAAAAGATATGCGGTGTGTGCGGTGGAGTTGCAGAATTCTTTGATTTGGACCCCACCGTGATACGCTTGGCGTGGGTTGTGTTTACACTTCTTGGCGGCTCGGGAATAATTGCATATATAATTGCCGCAATTATTATGCCTGAGGAGAAAATGTAATCGAAGATGACCTATGTAAAAGGAGGTACAAGCTTGATAAAATATATTCTGTTTGACTTAGACGGCACTCTCACAGACCCCAAAGAAGGCATAACCAAATGTGTTCAGTATGCTTTAAAGCACTTTGGCGTAGAGAGGGATTGTGACGAGCTCGTTGAATTCATAGGTCCACCTTTAAAGGAGCATTTTATGGAGTATGCATCTCTTACCGATGAAGAGGGTACAAGGGCAGTAGAACTCTATAGAGAGCGATATGCACCCATTGGTCTTTTTGAAAACGGCATATATGATGGTATAATAGATTTGCTTTCATATCTCAAAGGAAACGGCTGTACTCTTGCCGTAAGCACAAGTAAGCCCTGGACATATTCGCAAAAAATATGTGATAAGTACGGAATTTCGCCGTATATTTCATATCTTGCCGGAAGCGAGCTGGACGGAACCAATACCGACAAGGCGGCAGTTATCAAAAAGGCTATGGATTATCTTGGATGCAATAGCAATAATACTATTATGGTAGGAGACAGAATTCACGATTGCGAGGGAGCTAGGAAAAACGGCATTGATTGCGTGGCAGTAAGCTATGGCTACGCACAAGAGGGCGAAATAGAAAAAAGCGGTGCAATAGCAGTTGCTTCATCACCATATGAACTTAAAAATATACTTTCGGAAATAATAAAAACGCGTTGAATGGAAAAACCATTCAGCGCGTTTTTGTATGGTGGCGATATTAGTTGCACTCAGCTGTAAGAGGTCCAGCAAGTTCCTTTAAGTAGAAGAGCTTGCCGGGGAATGTGGGAATAAACGAAGATGTAATGCTCTTGTCGGGACCATAGTGAAGAGTTGTGAGGAAGCTTAAGCCCTGCCAACCCATACCACGATTGAATGCACCGTCGCATCCGCCTATGATGTAATCAGCCTGGAGGAAGAGTCCGGGTCCGATTGTGTTTGCAGAGCAGGGAACAAGAGTTGTGCGGCTCTTAAAGCTTGTTATAGCATTCTGCTCTATTGTAAGGGGATGAAGTTTAGCACCAATTCTGTAGTTCTGCTTCTTCCATTCTTCAACAGTGTCGAATTCATCTGCAAAGTGGGGCTCCCAGAATGCGATGTGGCAAACTCTGCCAATACCAAACACTAGTACGAGTTTAGCACCTTCTGCTTTGAGTTTAGCAATCTTTTCGGGATATGTAGGAAGGTTTTCCTTTGTGGCAAAGTTACGCTGACTTTCGGGAATTGTCTTGTTGAGCTTACCGAAGAAAGCCTGCTTCATGCTGTATTCAAAAGATGCGCTGTTGGTGTTGGGGAGTGTGTTTCCTTCGCTATCTGCCCACTCGTCCATATTGAATGTGTAAACATGGTCGCAGTTTATATCCCATTCGTTTAAGAAGAAGGATGCCCAACGATACATACCCATAGGACCTACGGGGAGTATCATAGCGAGCTTTTCGCCATTTTCGCGAGCGTTTTTGATTGCAAGAGCAATCTCATGGCCCATAAGAGTATCGAATTCGCCAATATCCTGACATTCTATAGGATTAAAATTCTTGTGCCAGAAATCTTCTCTTGTTACGCCTTTTTCACAACAAGCGTCCATTTTTGCAAGGTCCCAACCCTTAGGAAAGAAGTTTTCCAAAAGGCTGCCTTTGTAAGTAGATAATAAATCCATAATAATTCTCCTTTCAATAAGAAACAGAATATTTGTTGGCGCTCATATCACCGTACGAGCGTCTTGTCTTGCTCTAGAAACCGCAAAATACATTTTGCAACTATTCCGCAAAATTTGTTTTTTCAAAAATTCAACTAGTGCCGAAACGAAGAAAAACAATCGTACCCAGGCCCTCAAAGCTTGACATTTAGCTACATTAATTATATAATAGCACCATCTTAATGTATTTAGCACTCATTACTCATTTTTTAGCATTTTGTTCACGAGGTGTTTTATGTTTGAATTAAGACCTACAATTGAAGATATTGTAATCGAGGGCTTTAATAACATATATTATCTGGAATTCAGCAAAGATTTTAATCACGAGCCTGAACAACACGACTTCTGGGAGATGGTGTATGTAGACAGCGGAAGGGTAAACGCCATTACAAATGGGGTGGGGTGCACACTTTCGCAGGGGCAGGTTATATTTCACGAGCCCAAGGAAATGCATGCACATGTGTCCGACAAAGCGGTGCCAAACAGTATGCTTGTAGTTTCGTTTACCACCCATAGCCCCATAATGCACAGTTTTTGCGGAAAGACCTTTACTCTTGATAAGACATCAAAACTTCTTCTTTCACTATTGGTAGAGGAGGCAAAAAACGCCCTTGGAAAAGTTCCCTCGGATTATAACGACACAAATAGTCTTGTGTTCAAAAACGATGTTTTTGGCTCTTCACAGCTTATGAAATGTCATCTTACAGAGTTTCTCATAAAGCTCCTTCGTAGCGGAAACACCATAACAACAGACGTCACACCCACAAAGCAGTCCAGAGATCTGGCAAATGATTCTATATGTGAGCTTATTTGCGATTATATGAAGAAAAAGCTTTATGAAAATCTGGATTTTAAAGAGCTTTGCGAGAGGTTCTTTATGGGAAAAACGCAGATATGCAAGATATTTCGCGAGTCCACAGGAATGAGCCCTATGCACTACTACACCAAGCTTAAAATCGTGGAGGCAAAAAAATTATTGAGAGAAAAAAAGTATTCGATAAGTCAGATATCCGATATGCTGGGCTACTCGTCTATACACACATTTTCCAGAGCCTTTAAGACAAACACCAGCTTTTCGCCAATGCAATATATAAAATCTATTTTATAAAAAATAAGCTGCATCGCTAAAAACGATGCAGCTTTTATGTTTTGTTTATTTAAGAAGACTCTTACCGGTCATCTCGGAGGGAACCTCCAGTTCCATAATATCTATAAGGGTAGGAGCGAGGTCTGCAAGTCTTCCGTTGGAGAGCTTAACATCGCCGATACCTGCCGCGATAAGCGGAACAACATTTGTTGAGTGTGCGGTAAATACGCTGTTGTCTGCTGGGTCGAGCATCTGCTCGGCATTTCCGTGGTCTGCTGTAATAAGAATTACACCGCCCATGGAAACAACCTTTTCTGCCACCTTGCCGATACATTCGTCAACAGCTTCCACAGCCTTCATGGCAGCTTCCATTACGCCTGTATGACCTACCATATCGCAGTTAGCATAGTTTAATATTACAAGGTCATATTTATCGCTTTCAAGAGCTTCCATAAGTCTGTCTGTAACCTCGTATGCACTCATTTCGGGCTGCATATCGTAGGTGGCAACCTTGGGAGACGCCACAAGGATTCTGTCCTCTCCCTCGTAAACCTTTTCCACACCGCCGTTGAAGAAGAATGTTACATGTGCATACTTCTCGGTTTCGGCAATTCTAAGCTGCTTTAAGCCCTTTTTGGAAATATATTCGCCAAGTGTGTTTACAAGTGTCTGCGGTCTGAATGCAACATGAACATTTGGCATATTAGCATCGTACTGAGTCATTGTAACATAGAAGTTCTTAAAGTATTTACGCTCAAAACCGTCAAAGTCAGGGTCAACAAGAGTTCTTGTAATCTCTCTTGCACGGTCGGGACGGAAGTTGGCAAAGATTATACTGTCGTTTTCATTTATTGTTGCAGTGGGCTTGCCGTCTGTAAGAACAACTGTAGGAACCACAAATTCATCTGTTACATCGTTTTCGTAGGAAGATTTCACAGCATCATAAGGACAAGTGCAGGTTTCGCCGATGCCGTTTACCATAGCATCATATGCCTTTACAACTCTTTCCCAACGGTTATCTCTGTCCATAGCATAGTATCTTCCAGATACAGTAGCTATTTTTCCAACACCGATTTCTTGGAGCTTTTTATGAAGGTCAGCTACAAAGTCGGCACCGCTTGTGGGAGATACATCTCTTCCATCGAGGAAGCAGTGGAAATACACATTTGTAAGCGAGTGCTTCTTTGCAAGCAGAGCAAGTGCGGTAATGTGGTCTATGTGCGAGTGCACACCGCCGTCTGACAAAAGTCCCATAATATGAAGGGAAGAGCCATTTTCCTTGCAGTTGTTGCATGCAGCAACAAATTCCTCGTTTTCAAAGAAATCGCCATCTGTGATAGACTTGGTTATTCTAGTGAGCTCCTGATATACAATTCTTCCTGCACCGATGTTTGTGTGACCAACTTCGGAGTTACCCATCTGTCCGTCAGGAAGACCAACATCCATACCACTTGCATTTATAACAGAGGTGGGGTATGCTTTCTTTAGTCTGTCAAGATTTGGGGTAGAAGCCTCATAAACGGCATTACCCTCTTTTATATCGCTTAGTCCGTAGCCATCTAGTATAGCCAAAACTACAGGTCTTTTGCTCATTTAGTTTCATCCTTTCGGGTGCGTTTTTAATTAGCTGTTAACAATAACGGAGAAATCATTTGCCTTGAGGCTTGCACCGCCAACAAGACCACCGTCGATGTTTTCTTTGCCAAAGAGTTCTTTGGAGTTAGATGCATTTACGCTTCCGCCGTACTGGATAATGATTTCTTCTGCAGCAGCCTTTCCAAATACAGAAGCTACAGTTTCTCTGATTTTTGCACAAACTTCTTCAGCCTGCTCGCTTGTAGCAGTTTTGCCTGTTCCTATAGCCCAGATAGGCTCGTATGCGATTATGCACTTTTTAACCTGTTCTTCTGTAAGACCGAGAAGGGCAATTTTTGTCTGGAGAGCCACAAGTTCAAATGTGATGCCCTGTTCTCTCTGCTCTAAAGATTCACCTACACAGATGATAGGAATTAAGTTGTGCTCAAATGCTTTTATAACTTTCTTGTTTACAGTTTCGTCTGTTTCGTTGAAATACTGTCTTCTTTCGGAGTGTCCGATAATTACATACTTAACGCCCATTTCTGTGAGCATAGAAGGAGCGATTTCGCCTGTGTAAGCACCGCTTTCTTCAAAATACATATTCTGTGCACCAACTTCGATGTTGGAGCCCTTTGTAGCTTCGAGAGCGTTTGCAAGGTTTGTATAGGGTACACAAACTATGCACTTGTTCTTGCTGTCTGCCACGAGGGGCTTAAGCTCACTTATAAGTGCTGTTGTTTCAGCGGGGGTTTTGTTCATTTTCCAGTTTCCTGCTACTACTGTCTGTCTCATAATATTCAAATCCTTTCGTTATTTCACAACAAACGGGGGAGAGGACTCCCCCGAAATGCTTGTTATTTAAATTATCTATCGTTGAGTGCTACTATACCGGGGAGATCCTTGCCCTCTAAGAATTCAAGGGAACCACCGCCACCTGTGGAGATGTGGCTCATCTTTTCGCCAAGGCCAGCCTGGTTAACAGCAGCAACACTGTCGCCGCCGCCGATGATTGTGGTTGCATCGATTTCGGAAAGAGCTTTTGGAATTGCGTTTGTACCTTTTGCAAATGTGGCCATTTCACACACGCCCATAGGTCCGTTCCATACAACTGTCTTTGCATCCTTTATAGCGTCTATATAGAGCTCAATTGTCTTTTCGCCTATGTCAAGACCTTCCCAGCCCTCTTCAATTTCGCCTCTGCCTACAGTCTTGTGAGCTGCATCGTTGGAGAATTCCTGTGCCACAACTGTATCTACAGGGATAAGAAGCTTAACTCCCTTATCCTCTGCCTTTTTCATCATTTCCTTAGCATAGTCAAGGTAGTCAGCTTCAAGAAGTGAGTTACCAACTTCTTCGCCGAGAGCCTTCATAAATGTGTATGCCATACCACCACCTATGATTAAGGTATCAACCTTTTCGAGGAGGTTATTTATTACAGAAATCTTGGAGGATACTTTGGAACCGCCGAGGATAGCTACGCAAGGTCTTACGGGGTTATTTACAGCATTACCCAAAAATTCGATTTCCTTTTCGATAAGTTCACCGCAAACTGCAGTATCGAGGAACTTTGTAACACCAACATTGGAGCAGTGTGCTCTGTGTGCTGTACCAAAAGCATCGTTTACAAATACATCTGCAAGAGAAGCAAGCTCTTTGCTGAATTCGTCTACATTCTTTGTTTCTTCGATTCTGTATCTTGTGTTCTGGAGAAGAACAACATCGCCTTCAGCCATTTCTGCAACAGCTTTCTTAGCGTTTTCGCCTACAACATTGTCGTCTGCAGCGAAGATAACTTCTTTGCCAAGCTTTTCGGAGAGCTTCTTTGCTACGGGAGCAAGAGAAAGTTCAGGCTTGGGTTCACCCTTGGGCTTGCCCATATGGGAGCAGAGGATAACCTTTGCACCATTTTCAATAAGATAGGAAATTGTAGGGAGAGCACCATCGATTCTGGTTTCGTCTGTGATGTTTCTGTCCGCATCGAGAGGAACATTGAAGTCACATCTTACCAGAACTTTTTTGCCTTTAACCTGGATGTCTTTGATAGATTTTTTGTTCATTTATAATCACCTCAAAAAAATATTTTACTACCATAAATTTACATATAACATTTTATAATATTTCCATAAGAAATGCAAGGGGATTTTAAAAAATCTACTCAATGCATAATATAGGAAGAAAAAAGAAAAAATTCTTGTAATAAATCACAATATTATTTACCTCTAAATATAACTCCAAAGGCTCCGGGCCCTGCGTGAAGTCCTATTGTAGGACCAAGCTCCTCTATTACAAAATCAGTCTTTCCGGTCCTTTCTGTAAGCACCTCTTTGAATTTTATCATTTTTTCCTCATCGTTGCCGTGCATTATCACAAAAGGCTGGCTATGGTCTTTGTCCATAAGCTCATTTACCATATCTGCAATTTTGCCCATAACCTTTTTCTTGCCTCGTACCTTGTCCTTACTCATTACAAGGCCGTCTTCAATAGTGAGTATGGGTGTAATATCCAGTACATCTGCAAGTATCTTTGCTTTTGAACTTATTCTTCCGCCTTTTTTGAGATATTCAAGAGTGGCGGGAGCAAAGAGTATTTTTGTGTGCGAGAAGCCATCTTCGAGGAAAGAAAGAATTTCCTCTTTGGATTTGCCTTCCTGTACCATTTTCGCAGCTTCCACCACATAGTAGCCGTAGCCGTAGGAAAAGCTCGCAGGATCCACAACTGTTATGTCTGCATCGGGATTTTCATCCTTTATTTCATTTGCGGCAAGAGTAGCACTTTGGAAGGTGCCGCTGGCATTTGCGGAAATAGGAATGTGGATTATAGCATATTCGTCTGCGAATTTTTTGAATTCATCCATATGCTCTGTTACGGTTACCTGTGAAGTCTTGGGTATCTCTTCGCACTTTGGCAGAATTTCAAAAAACTCTTTTGGGGAGATTTCGTATCTGTCTTTAAGCTGTTTGCCGTTTATATATAAGTTTATGGGTATAAGGTGTATACCGTATTTTTCGGCAGTTTCAAGAGATATATCCGATGCAGTATCGGTTGTGATTTTTACCTTTTTCATATTTGTACTCCCTTTCTTTACCAACTGAATTTTGTGAGGTTTCCCTTATCTTCCAAGTCAAAAAAGCCATTTTGTCTAAGTGCCTCATATATGATTATGGCAACTGAATTTGACAGGTTGAGACTTCGCATCCCGCCACCCATAGGTATTCTTATGCACATATCCTTGTTTTCCTTAAGAAGCTCTTCATCAAGCCCTTTTGTTTCCTTTCCAAAGAGTATGTAATCGCCGTCTTCAAATTTTACATCGGTGTAGCGGTTGAGACTCTTTGTGGAGGCAAAATAGAATCTTCCTCCTTTGTTCTTTTTAAAGAAATCGTCTATATTGTCATACATAGTTATGTCAAGTGTGTGCCAGTAGTCGAGGCCGGCTCTTTTTAATTTTTTGTCATCTATCGTAAAGCCCATAGGACCCACAAGGTGAAGTCTTGCGCCGGTTACTGCGCAGGTTCTTGCAACATTACCTGTGTTCTGCGGTATTTCGGGCTCTACCATTACAATATTAAAGCTCATAATAAATTTCCTCTGTTAGTATATTATCCCATATATTATAGCATTTTTATGCATATAAATCAAGATATATTGACCGTCTTAAACAAATATTTTGGGGCGGCAAAATGCCGCCCCATATACTATAAATTATTTTTTATTGTATCCCAGACTTTTGATATTTCAAGTCCTCTTCGCCAGCTTGCCACACCTGCAAGATTATATTCATTTGCAAGGGAAACTCTCTTTTGTATGGTGTCTGTGTTTTCAAGCCAGAATACACAGGTTTTGTTTCCGTTTTTCCAGGATATTTTGTACTGCTCATCGCTTTCCATATAGGTGTAGGTAACATTGTTGGAATTTATAAGATCGTATGCGGTTTGCATACCTATAGCTTTGGTCGATGTAACCTTGCCGTTTTGTACCTCAAAATATCTCATATAAAAAGGAATTCCAAGTATAAGCTTTTGGGGATTAACTTCTTTAAGAGTTCTTTCTATAGATTCCCTCGTCCAGTCAAGACTTGCAACGGAGCCTGGATTTTTGCTGGACGCATAATGCTCATCGTATGCCATAAGCATTATATAGTCGGTATTATCATTTAGTAAATCCCTGTTGTAGCACATAGACCAGTTGGCACTTGTTGTTTCTTTTCGTGTTATATCCACAGACACAATCATGCCCATTTCGTGCATAGCCAGACTAAGCTCTCTGGCGTGTTCTGAAAGTAGATGCCTGTTTCTTTCGTACACATTTTCAAAGTCTATATTTATGCCGTCTATAAGGTATTTGCAGGCGTATTGCGTAAGGTAGGATACAGCCTTCTTTCTTGTGTCCGCATTGGAAAGAAAGGTATCAGAGGTTTTTGTGGTAAAGTCGGTTTTGTAGATGGGCCACACCTCGTAGCCGTTTTCTCTTGCATAGTTCATATATTTTCTTGTAAGAGAATTATAGAAGTTTATATTCCCTGACAGATTATTTTTTTCAACACCAAGATTTTCGGCTGATATCTGGAACGAAGACGGCGATACAACATTTACTCCCATCGGAGCATAGTCCGGCACAGTGGAATATACCTCCCAGGTGAGATTTACCTTTCCCTTTTTTGCAAGAGACAAATCATAGTTGTATACAAGTATCTCTCCGTCTTTTTCTATAATATCCAGTTTGTGTGTTGCTGAGTATGTTCTTTGTCTTGTTCCGTTTGTATTTGTTATAATATAGGTTATGTCTCCCTCAAATACTGCACTTGCAGTGTGCCCGTCAATACTATATGATACCTGCCTTATTGTACCGGGAAGCTTTTCCACCTCTGTTGCATTTTGTGATATTTCGTTTTGTGTGTCAATTTTGTACTGGACTTCGCTAAGTGCACGCCCCGAAGAGAGGGGGATGTTTTTTGATGTATTCTCCAGTTCATTATCTATATATTCCCGGCAAAGCTTTAGTACACTGTCTTTATCTATGTCTTCCAACGCCTTTAAAAGACGCACAAGCATGACCGCACATTCAGCTCTCGTTGCATTTGTCTTGGGGCGGAATGTACCATCGTCAAAGCCTGTTATGATTCCTGATGCCACAGCTTTCCTTAGCTCGGCAATATATGTGTAGGAGGATGCGATATCCCTAAATTTTACAGTGGTGGTCTTTGTATCGGGCATACATCGGGAAATGATAAGCATTATTTCTTCTCTTGTTATGTTGTTTTGGGGCATAAAAAGATTTCCTCCAATGCCGTTTACAAGGCCCTCGGTGTGTGCTGCACTTATTTCGTCAAAAAACATATGCGTTTTTGGTATGTCCGAAAACACTGCGGTATCTGTACCAAAAAGAGAAAGAGCTCTTGCGGTAAGTGCGGTAAATTCGCCTCGTGTTATGGTGTCGTTTGCTCTTGCACTGCCGCTATCACCCCTAAGGATGCCTGCATACATAAGGGTAGATATTTCTTCCTCCGCCCAGTGCGAATCTATATCCTTTGGAAAATAGCTTGTCTGTGCTTTTGTGTTTGGTATGCCATGCGATGATATCATTACAGTAAGAATTGCGAAAGCAGAAATTATTTTGATAGCTTTCATATTTTTGCGTTCCTTTCACAAATTCGGGTAGCAATATAATTATACAATATTACTATTTGAGTTTATAGTATAAATATTTTCATTTGACGCCTAATTTTGACATTTTTCGCATTATTTGCGTGATACAATTAAAAAGGTGATAATATGAAAAAATTGTTTTTGATTTTTGCTCTTTTTCTGGGACTATGCGGTTGCACAGAGCAAGTAATTAATTTACCGATTGAGCCGGACCATAGCCCGGGAGAAGAAATGTTTATTGTGTTTCCGTCCTTGGAACACGGCTACTGTTCACTTATAAAAACGTCCAAAGGCAAAAATATACTTGTGGGATGCGGTGAGAGTAGTGATTTCCCCGTGCTTTATGAGATGCTCAAAGAGAGGAATGTAACTAAGATAGATGCTCTTATAATTATTTCGGACAACAGTGCAAATTATGGCGGATTTCAAAAGATAACATCAAATTTTGAAATATCGGAAATATATGTAGGCGAGTATAGTGAAAATATAAGTCAATATAAGCTTAATGCAGATACGCCGGTGTACAAGATGGCAGAGGGTACCAGAATTTTGGATTTGGACAAACTCTGCATTGATGTGGTGTCCTCACGCATATGTGATACACCGCATGGCAAAAAGAGTGCAGTGAGCCTTTATATGACATATGGTGATACAGCGGTATTCTTTGAGGGCGACGGCGACTTTGTTGCAGAAAGAGATATAATAGCTACAATGGGAGAGAGCATAAGAGCAGATATTATATGTGTTCCTCACAGTGCATCATCTTATTTGCCAAGCGAAGAGTTGCTTAGCAAAGTTAACCCAAAATATGCTGTTATGCCCGTATATAACGGAAATTACCCTCTTATGCACCTTGAAAAAATACTGCGTGAAAAAAGCATAGAAACGGTTAGGACAGACACGGACGGAAGTGTGGTTTTTATTCTCGATGGCATAAATATAAAGTATCATATACAAAAATAAACGGTGCGTCTGCACCGTTTATTTTATGTAAGAAATTTGTTATACATCGTAGAAGCCCAGTATCAGTATTCCCGCAAAAGCTAGTATCAGAGCTACATAATGCTTCCATGAGAGCTTTTCTTTAAGGAATATTCTGCCCCACAAAAGTGATACCGCACAATAAGCAGATATTATTACATATCCGGGAACATAGCCCTTTACAATTACCATCATATAGAAAACCTGTCCCACGGTTTCGCATATACCGCCTGCAAGCTTGGAAAGCTCGAATTTGCTGTTTTCTTTGTTTAGCTTTTCCTTTTTGAATATAAATACATATACTGCAAATACCACAGCCACAAGGAACCAAGTAAGCTCGTAGGCAACATTTAATACATCGCCCGCTCTTGTGTCTGCCATATCTTCGGTAAGACCTGAAGCTATAAGACCTGTTACATAATTATCTGCAATAAGAGTATCTACAAATGTTCCGCAGGAATCCAGCACGCAGTAAAGCACGGGCAAAAGTATTGCAAGAAAGCTCTTTGCGTATTTTCTGTTTGCTTTGAGCTGTCTTTGTGCTCGAAGGTCTGGGTCTTCGGTGTTGTCGATAATTCCTAGAGCTATAATACCCACCATTATCATCGCAATACCTGCAATAATAGGTGCATTAAGGAACACGGCATTTGAGTCGGAATCGGGGTTAAAGGTTACGCCGAAAAACAGCATACACATAATTGCCGTTACCGCTCCCGAACCGTTGCATATGGGGGAAGAAATAGAAAGCTCAATATATCTTAGTCCCACATAACCTACAACCATCGAAATTATATAAAATGCCGATGCAGGAAGATATGTAATTATGTCTGAAAAAGTAAAGGGAACACCGCGTACAACTATTTCGTAAAAGGCATGGATACCCATTACAAGACCTACTGCAATACCCACTTTGTAATGACTCAATTTGTCATCCTGCCTTGAACCTACTTTACTGAAAATATCCGAGCCACTCCAACAGAGCATGGCTATAATTGCTATAATCCACATAAATTTTTGTCTCCTTTGTAAGTTGTTGGTTTATAAGTTTATAAATCCGTCATCGCAGAGTTTTTGAACTGACATCATAATACCAAGCTTTGCATTGTGCCAGGTGAGACCGCCCTGGAAGAATATGGTGTATGGCTCTCTTATGGGGCCGTCGGCAGAAAGCTCTATGGAAGAGCCTTGTATAAATGCGCCTGCCGCCATAACAACATCCGAGTCATATCCGGGCATGGCATAGGGCTCGGGCGTTACATAGCTATCCACAGGTGCTGCCGCCTGAATGCCTCTGGCAAACGAGAGCATAGCCTCCTTGCTTCCAAGGTCCACAGCCTGTATTATATCGTGCCTTGATTCATTTGAGTCGGGCACAACATGAAATCCCAGACTTTCATACACATTTGCGGCAAATATGCTTCCCTTAAGAGCTGCGCAAACCACAGTGGGAGAGAGGAAGAAGCCCTGGTAGAGTGCTCTGTTGGTATCAAGACTTGCACCAACCTCCTGACCAAGACCGGGCGCACTTAGTCTGTATGCACATCTGTCCACGCACGTTTCTGTGCCGCATATATAACCGCCTATGGGGGCAAGTCCGCCGCCTGGGTTTTTTATAAGTGAGCCGACTATCATATCTGCACCCACATCCGAGGGCTCAATAGTCTCTACAAATTCACCGTAGCAGTTGTCTACCATACAAATGATATCTTTTCTCACACTCTTGACGCACTTTATGATTTTGCCTATTTCCGCAACAGATAGTGTCGGTCTTGTGGCATATCCCTTGGAACGCTGTATGGTAACAAGCTTTGTTTTGGGATTAATTGCTTTTTTGATGCCATCATAGTCCACAGAGCCATCGGGCATAAGGTCTACCTGACTATATGTCACGCCATATTCGGCAAGTGAACACGCAGATTCCCTGATGCCAATTACCTCTTCAAGTGTGTCGTATGGCTTGCCCACGGGAGACAAAAGCTCGTCTCCGGGAAGAAGATTTGCACTAAGTGCCACGGCAAGTGCGTGCGTTCCACAGGTAATCTGCGGACGGACAAGGGCTTTTTCGGTATTAAAGCAGTCTGCATATACCTTTTCCAGAATTTCTCTGCCCATATCATTGTAGCCATAGCCTGTAGAGCCTGCAAAGCACTCTGCACTCACGCGGTTTTTTTGCATAGCATATGTTACTTTGGCATTGTTGTATTCTGCCACTTTGTCGATTTCGTTAAATCTGTCTTCCAGCCTTAAAAGGATTTTGTCACAGTAATCTATGACCTCACTTTTTATGCCTAACTTAGCTAATATTTGTTTTGTCATTTCAAAGCTACTCTTTCTAAATGTTATTTTGTTATCACTATAGTGTTTAAGTCGTAATCTAAGTTAAATCCAAATGCCGCTTCAAAGAAATATATAGGAACCAATGTCCTGCAATCATTTGCTATAGCTTCGTGGGGCATTTGTATTCTTTCGTCACCCTTAAATATTATATCCTGACCAAGCTGTATGGCACAGAAAGTATCATCGTGCGAAATGAAAACAGTATTGGTTTCGCTTTGCCACATTACCTTGCCGCCCATAGCTTCCATTGTGTGACGCACGGGCACCATCATAATGCCGTCTATATTCACATACACCTGTGTGTCATAGCTTACCCTTTTTCCGTTTGCTATAACCTTGATTACGCCGTTTTCTATTTCTTCATTTTGAGCATAGACAGGTGACACTGTGCTGTCAGGAGGGTTGTTAGCTCGTGCTGAGAACGAGCATAAAAGCGCCAAAACGCAAATCAGTACAACAAGTTTTTTCTTCATAACAATACCTCCTTATTTTATATCGTTGGGATTTTCCTCCATGAAATATGTAGATTCCATGTCGGCGGTAGAGAGGGCGAAAGCAAGCGGGAACTTTTCAAAAGCATTTCCCACCGAGAGCTTGTCCTCGCTACCGGAAAAGCCCATATGATAACGAATTGCAAAAGCTTCCTCACGGGTGAGTCTCATATAGCCCGAGATTATATACACAGATTTTTCTCCGTGTCCGTAGGGCATTTCGTCGTCGTATGTATATGTGGGCACAGTGTGCCATACACCCGCAGAATCCTTGACATTTCTTGTAGAGCTTTTGTAACAGTTTATTTTGCAAAGGTCATGCAAAAGCGATACTATGGCAATAGTTTCGTCGCTTATGTCAAGGCCGTAGATTTCTTTGACTCTTGGTCTTGAAAGATAGTCTTTTAAACAGTGATACACATTTACACTGTGGTCGACAAGACCGCCCGAGTAGGCACTGTGAAATCTGGTGCTTGCAGGAGCAGTAAAGAAATCACAATTATCGCTCGTGAGATAAGAAAGGAGCTTATCTGCACCTTCACGCTTAATATTCTCTGTATATATCTTTATGAATTCTTCTTTTTTCATCATAAAACTCCTTATAAAAGTATAGCTTAATTCTAACATAAAACCAGACAAATTTCAACACTTTATGAATATAGAAAATAAAAATTACAGAAACTAAATTTAAATAAGTGAAAAAAGGAGAATTTTCGTGATTTCAATAAGAACAGATTTGGCTATGGAAGCTGCAGTGCTTTTAGAAAGAAAGCCGGATGATAAGATAGATGGGGTTGAAGTGGAGACCTATAACAAAGACGATGTTTGCGTAACAAAGGTAAAGATTACAAACGCCGAGGGCGAAAGACAAATAGGAAAGCCCATTGGTAACTATATTACAATAGAGAGTGAGTCCTTAAGAACGGCGACAGATGTGTACGAGCAATCGGTAAAAGAGGCGTTCATCAAAGAACTTCTGGATGTAATAAAACCGCATAAGCACGATGTAAAGTCGGAGGCCAAGCGGTCTT
>JAZNFW010000053.1:0-11157 GCA_045576175.1 Clostridia bacterium
AGGAATTTATATCGCTGAATTCAACTTCGTTGAATTCATTATATCACATCGCTTGCAAATTCACAACACAATTTGGCAAAATAGAGAAATCTTGTCCATAGATTAAACTTTTGTGTATACAAAAACCGACCACCCAAAGTGGATGGTCGGTTATTTTAGAGAATTATTATTTAATCATATTTGCAACTTCATCTGCAAAGTTGTCTTCTCTCTTTTCGATGCCTTCGCCCTTTTCAAATCTTACGAAGTCAACGAGCTTAACTCCCTTTTCTGCAAGGTACTTTTCTACCTTGTAGTCGGAGTTTACGCAGAATTCCTGCTGAAGCAGACAGTTCTGCTCATAGAACTTGTTGATCTTTCCGCCAACCATCTTTTCGATGATGTTGTCGGGCTTGGAAGCATTCTTGGGATCTTCCTTAATCTGTGCTATGATAATCTTCTTTTCCTTTTCAACATCTTCTGCAGGAACTGCATCCTGAGAGAGATAAAGAGGATTGATAGCAGCGATGTGCATACATACTTCCTTAGTAGCAGCGAGGTCTTCGCCTTCGATGTTAGCAAGAACACCGATTCTGCCGCCGCCGTGTACATATGCAGCAACCTTGCCTTCAAATCTCTGGAATCTTCTGATCTTCATGTTCTCGCCGATTGTAAGAATCTTATCTTTGAGTGTTGCTTCTACAGTCATGTCGCCTTCGTATGTGAGTGCAGCGAGTGCATCAACATCTTGGGGGTTCTGTTCTGCAACAATCTGTGCAAGCTTTGCAACGAATTCCTTGAATTCTGCATTCTTAGCAACGAAGTCTGTTTCGGAGTTAACTTCGATAACAGCACCCACTGTTGCATCTGCATTTACATATACATCTACAAGACCTTCTGCAGCAATTCTGCCAGCTTTTTTAGCAGCTGCAGCGAGTCCCTTTTCTCTTAAAAATTCTATAGCCTTTTCAACATCGCCATTGGATTCTGTAAGAGCTTTCTTACAATCCATCATACCGCAACCGGTTCTCTCTCTTAAGTCTTTAACGTCCTGTGCTGTAAAATTAGCCATGACAATTACCTCCGTATTTAATTATTCAGCATCTGCCTGTGCTTCTTCTTCGTCAGCTTCAACTGCGGGAAGAGCATCAACGCCCTGATTACCTTCGATTATAGCGTTTGCCATTGTAGAAGCGATAAGTTTAACCGCTCTTATAGCATCGTCGTTACCGGGGATTACATAATCTACTTCGTCGGGATCGCAGTTTGTATCTACAATAGCTACTACGGGGATACCGAGCTTGTGAGCTTCTGCTACTGCAATCTTCTCTTTTCTGGGGTCAACTACAAAGAGTGCTCCGGGGAGCTTCTTCATATCCTTAATACCGCCGAGGTACTTTTCGAGCTTTTCAATTTCGAGCTTGAGCTTTGTAGCTTCCTTCTTTGTAAGAAGATCAAATGTGCCCTCTTCTTCCATCTTCTTGAGCTGGTTTAATCTTTCGATTCTCTTCTGGATTGTCTTGAAGTTTGTGAGCATACCGCCGAGCCATCTAGCATTTACATAGTACATGCCAACTCTAAGAGCTTCTTCCTTAATGGACTCCTGAGCCTGCTTCTTGGTACCTACGAAGAGAATGCTTTCGCCGCTCTCTGCAACTTCCTTGATGAAGTCATAAGCTTCTACAATCTTCTTAACTGTCTTCTGAAGATTGATGATATATATACCGTTTCTTTCGGTATAGATATACTCGCTCATCTTAGGGTTCCATCTTCTTGTCTGGTGACCGAAGTGAACACCTGCTTCCAACAACTGTTTCATAGAAATAACTGACATATTAAACACCTCCAATATTTTTGTTACCCTCCATACACTTCGTCTGCATTTGGGACACCGGAACTATGTCGGATTCTGGTGCAAACCCCAAAAACATCCATGTATGTGTGTATTAACCGCATAATAGTTTACCACAACTTATATGGAAAATCAAGACTTTTTTACAAAAAAATAAGATTTTTCTATATATAATGTAAAAATAAAAAGAGGCGGTATAAATCCGCCTCTTGATATCAGTTATGCTCTATCGTCATACATCTTCATTTGTTCTGCAATATCATCAAAGCTGTTGCAGTGACCATTCTTAACATAGAGATAAGATGTTGTCATACCGCTGATAAGACAGTTTTCAATTTCAAGGTCTGCAAGAAGTCCTGCACAGAAACCGGAGTTGAAGTTGTCTCCGCCGCCTGTAGTCTTTTTGGGTTTTTCGCATACGATACCCTGAATTTCAATCTCACCGCCGTCATATACAGCAGCAGAGCTGTCTACGGGATGAATAACTACAGTACCGATTCCGGAATATTCCTTGATTGCTCTTGCAGTAGCAAGTGAACCCTGATATTCGCCTTCGCAAAGTACGGAGTGCATTACCATAGCTTCGCTCTTGTTTAAGCCAAGGTATGTGAGTGCATATTTGCTGTAGCCGCCAAAGAGCTTAAGTGCTGCCTTTATTTCTTCGGGTCTGCGTTTTGCACAGTCTGCAATATCTATGTATATCTTACGATCCCTCTTGGAAAGACGGGGCATAATAACCTCAAGCACCTTCTCGTAGATTTCGTGGAAGTGTACAAGGTAGCTCCAGTTAACAAGTGTAATGATATCTGCCTTGTCAAAGTACTCAACAATCTGGTCTATGCTGATTCTTTCTATAAGGTCGGACCATCTTAATTGGCTGATTTTTTCGATATCGCTCATTATAATCTTTCCGTCTTCGAACTCAAAGAGATAGGAATATCCGGGCTCGCCAATTGTGATGGTTTCGCAATTGGGATTTAAGTTGAATGCGGGGTGCTTTTCGGGATAACCGAGGCAACCTATACAGGTGCACTTAACGCCCATATTTGCAAGGCCATTCATATAGTGCGGTCCGCAACCGCCAAAATCTGTGCTTTCTATTATAAGCTCAATATTGCCGCTTCTTCCCGCAAGAGAGGAAATCTTGTCGCCAAACTGGTCGATTGTGGGATAATATGTGCAGTTCTTCTCGTCCGCACGGGTTTTGACGGGATGTATGAGTAAATCTACAAATCCGTCGAAGCCGGCACATACATATTTAGACTGTACCAACTCTTTTTTGCTTTTGAACAACTCTGAATACTTCATTTGTTGTACCTCCGATAAAATTATTAACTAAATTCTAACACACCAGTACCTAAAAGTAAACATTTTTTTACAATCCGAGTGAATTTTTCATTTTCTCAAAAAAGCTCTTGTGTTGTTTATAGTTATTTTCGTTGGAAAGCGATGCAAACGCTTCTAGACTTTCCTTTTGTTCTTTTGAAAGATTTTTGGGAACCTCTACACTCACGGTAAGAATCATATCCCCTCTTATGCCACTGCGCACACCGGGTATACCCTTACCTCTTAATCTGAACTGAGTGCCGGGCTGTGTGCCCTCGGGTATTGTGTAATCTATTTTCCCAAGAGTATATTTCTTGTCCTCATCCAGTACAGGAATACTAACATCTGCACCAAGTGTGGCCTGCACAAAGGTTATCGGTATTGTGCAATACACATCGTTTCCGCGTCTTGTGAAAACATCGTGCTTTTTTATCTGCACTGTTACAAGAAGGTCTCCCGCAGGTCCGCCCTTTTGTCCAGCATTACCAAGTCCCCTGTAGCGTACGGTCTCGCCTGCATCTATGCCGGCAGGGATATCTACATCCACATTCCTTGCCCGTTTTATAAGTCCTTTTCCCTTACATTTGCTGCAGGGGTTTTTGATAATCTGTCCTGAGCCGTTACAGTGATTACAGGTGGTAACATTTACCATCTGACCGAATATGGAGTTTGTGACATTTCGTATTTCGCCTGTTCCCTTACAGTTGGGACAGGTTATGCGGTCAGCTTCGCTCTTGCAACCCTTACCTTTGCATTCGTCACACTCTTCAACCTTATAGATTTTGAGGGTTTTCTTAACGCCGAATGCTGCTTCTTCAAAGGTTAAGAGCACAGTTTCCATAACATCACTGCCCTTTCGGGGGCCGTTGTTTCGTCTGCGCTGTCCTCCAAAGCCGCCGCCAAAGAACGAGCCGAATATGTCGCCCAAATCTCCAAAGTCGCCGCTGAAACCTCCGCCAAAGCCGCCCGCACCGAAGTTGGGGTCAACTCCTGCATGGCCGTACTGGTCATAGCGTGCCTTTTTGTCGGCATCACTCAGTACCTCATATGCCTCTCCGGCTTCCTTGAACTTTGCCTCAGCTTCTTTGTCACCGGGGTGAAGGTCGGGGTGATATTTCTTTGCGACCTTTCGGTATGCTTTTTTTATTTCATCGTCGCTTGCGCCTTTTTGAACGCCAAGGACTTCGTAGTAATCTCTTTTGTCTGCCATAAATTCACTTCCTTAATGGGTGGTATCCACTTAAACACCCGAAGAATGCGTGGACTCCACGCCACGCATTCATTGGGTTTAATTATTTGTTATCGTCATCTACAACTGTGTAGTCACCATCGTATGTTCCGCCCTGATTTCCGCCCATATCGGCACCGCCGTTCATATCGGGACCTGCGCCCTGGGGGTTAGCTGCCTGATACATCTTTGTGGAAACCTCATAGAACTTTTTCT
Source organism: Clostridia bacterium (assembly GCA_045576175.1). Classification (GTDB taxonomy): domain Bacteria; phylum Bacillota; class Clostridia; order UMGS1810; family UMGS1810; genus RGIG8748. Next base: position 4,602 of record JAZNFW010000053.1, read on the forward strand.
GGAGTTCTTCGGTCTTAGCCTTGATATCTTCGGTATCTGTGCCTTCCAAAGACTTTTTTAAGTCTGCAATCTTTGCTTCTATTTCGCTCTTGTCTGCAGCATCGAGCTTGTCGCCAAGGTCTGTCATAGCCTTTTCACACTGATATACCAGGGAATCTGCATTGTTTCTTACTTCTACTGCTTCTTTGTTCTTCTTATCTTCCTCGGCAAACTTTTCTGCTTCCTTTACTGCCTTTTCGATATCCTCTTCGGAAAGGTTGGAGCTTGCAGTAATGGTTATATCCTGTTCGTTGCCTGTTGCCATATCCTTTGCAGATACATGAACGATACCGTTGGCATCTATATCGAAGCTAACTTCTATCTGAGGCACTCCACGGGGAGCGGGAGCAATACCTGTTAAGGAGAATCTTCCGAGGCTCTTGTTGTATGCTGCCATTTCTCTTTCGCCTTGGAGAACATTGATTTCAACACTTGTCTGGTTGTCTGCTGCTGTGGAGAACACCTGACTCTTCTTTGTGGGGATTGTTGTGTTTCTTTCTATAAGTCTTGTGCACACTCCGCCCATGGTTTCGATACCAAGTGAAAGAGGTGTTACATCAAGAAGAAGAAGGTCCTTAACATCTCCGGAGAGAACACCGCCCTGAATTGCTGCTCCCATAGCTACGCACTCATCGGGATTTATGCCCTTGTGAGGCTCTTTGCCAATGAGCTTTTTAACAGCTTCCTGTACGGCAGGGATTCTTGTGGAACCACCAACCAAAAGAACCTTGTGTATATCGGAAGGTGTTAAGCCTGCATCTGCCAAAGAGTTCTTAACAGGAATAATTGTAGCTTCTACAAGGTCTGCAGTGATTTCTTCAAACTTGCTTCTTGTAAGAGTGATGTCAAGGTGCTTGGGACCTGTAGCATCTGCTGTAATAAAGGGAAGATTGATGTTTGATGTAGCAACACCGGAAAGCTCAATTTTTGCTTTTTCTGCAGCCTCTTTAAGTCTCTGCATAGCCATTTTGTCTGCACTTAAGTCTACGCCTGTTTCCTTTTTGAATTCTTCTACGAGATACTTAATAATTCTCTCGTCAAAGTCATCACCGCCAAGACGGTTGTTACCGCTTGTGGCAAGAACCTCAAACACGCCATCGCCTATTTCGAGTATGGATACATCGAATGTACCACCGCCTAAGTCATAAACCATTATTTTCTGCTCGTTGTCCTTATCCATACCATATGCAAGAGCGGCAGCTGTGGGCTCGTTTATAATTCTAAGCACTTCAAGACCTGCCACCTTACCTGCATCCTTAGTAGCCTGACGCTGTGAATCGCTGAAATATGCGGGGACAGTTATTACCGCTTGAGTTACAGTTTCGCCAAGATAGCTCTCTGCATCTGCCTTGAGCTTCTGGAGAACCATAGCAGATATTTCCTGAGGTGTGAGCTTTTTGCCGTCTATATCCACCTTTTTATCTGTGCCCATATCTCTCTTTATAGATATGATAGTCTTTTCGGGGTTTGTAATAGCCTGACGCTTTGCAACCTGACCTACAAGTCTTTCGCCGTCTTTTGTAAATGCCACAACAGAAGGTGTTGTTCTGGCACCCTCAGCATTGGCAATAACTACAGGCTCGCCGCCTTCCATAACTGCTACACATGAATTTGTTGTACCCAAATCGATACCAATAATTTTTGACATAATATTTACCTCCGTAATTAATATATTAGTTAGCCACCTTTACCATTGAGTAGCGGATTACTTTATCTTTATAGATATAGCCTTTTTGGAATTCCTCTACTATGGTATTGTCGTCTACAGTTTCATCGTCAATATGCATTACCGCATTGTGATATTCGGGATTGAACTTCTCTCCTACTGCCTTGATTTCCGTAACGCCTATTTTTGCAAATATATCCTCAGTCTGCTTTAAGACCATAGCTACACCCTTGCACTCATCTGAATCCTTATCTTTGAATGCATCAAGTGCACGCAAAAGATTGTCAATAACAGGAAGTAATTCCGCTACAGTGTCTTTTACACTGTCTACATATATAGCTTCCTTTTCCTTTACGGTACGCTTTTTAAAATTGTCGTACTCTGCAAGAAGTCGCTGATAGCGGTCGTTTTGCAAGGCAATTTCTTCGTCCTTTTTTGAGAGGAGTTCTTCGTAATTTACTTCTTCGCAAGCTACCTCTTCGTTAACCTCAACTTCGGTGTTTTCTGGTTCTGTTTTCTTCTTTGCCATTTTGTCATCTCCTTACTCCGGTAGTTCTGTATCATTAAGACCCTTAAGATACTGAGACATATAGTTAAGTGTGGATATAACCTTGGCGTAGTCCATACGGGTAGGCCCTATAATTGCCATCTTTCCCGTGCGGTCATTACCAATGGAATAATCCGAAACTACCATACTAAGTCCTTTTTCTTTAAGAAGCTGATTGTCATCTCCCATAATGACAGCAACCTCATTGTTGCGGTCTGTCTTTTTCATTATTTCCTTAATCTCGCTTGCGTTTTCCGAACGCATAAGATTTAAGAAATCTTTTGTCTTATTTATATCATTAAATTCGGGATGGTTAAGTATATTTGCAGTTCCCGAATAAACAATATCGCAGTCGCCCGTTTCTTCCACAAGCTCACTTATAAAATCAAATATAAGGTTAAGCACTGCACTTTCTACAGGTACGAGGTCTTTTTCTTCCTGAAGAATTTCAGCTGTAAGAGCGTTCAAATTGATACCTGCGAATTTTGTGTTTAGGTAGTTTGAGAGCTTTTCGAGCACTTCGGCATCGTAGGGCTTCTTAACACGCATTGTGCGGTTTTTAACCGTTCCGTCTTTTAATATTACAAGCATAACAAAGCTTTTGTCATCCACAGGTATGAGCTTAATCTGATATATGTTATGCTTTGGGGACATTGGTGTAGTAAAAACTGCGGTATAATTTGTAAGAAAGCTCATCATTTCCGATATATCGGAAAGCACCTTGTCAAACTCCATATACTGCTTCTTTAGGGCGTTTTTTATGTGTTTGATTTCGCCAAGAGTAAGGCTGTATTCCTTCATAAGTCCGTTTACATAGGTTCTGTAGCCAAGCACAGAAGGTACTCTGCCAGATGAGGTATGTGTCTTTTCAAGATAGCCTGCTTCTTCAAGTGCTGCCATCTCGTTTCGTACTGTGGCAGAGCTTACGCCAAGGTCGTGGCTCTCAAGGATATATTGAGATCCCACAGGCTCGGCGGTAGAAATATAATCATCTACTATTGCCCTCAATATTTTCTCTTTTCTTTCGGTAAGTTCCATATTTTCACCCCTTTAGCACTCGTTTGCCCAGAGTGCTAACAATGGTAGGATATCACTATCCTACCATTTTGTCAATACTTTTTATTTAATTTGACACTTTAAGCCATTAATCCATAAATTCACACATTATGGAATTTGACACCAAGAGGGCGTCATTCCTTAGTTTTATGGCATCCGGGGTATTTATAATATACGGCTCCACCTTGTGTATTGCATCGGCGAATACATCATCTACGGACACTCCAAAAAGGTTTCTGAACTGAGCCTTGTCCACACCAGTTTTTATCACTCTAAGGCCTAGAATGATAAATTCCTGCATCTGTTCCCTTTGGCTCATAGTGTAGTTTTCCGCTAGTTTTCTGCTTTTTATATACTCCTCTATACTTTTTGTGTATGTGCATCTTTGTGCACCGACCTTTGAAGATGCAGCCACGCCTATTCCTATATAATCGCCGTTTTGCCAATACTTAAGGTTGTGTCTGCTCTCTCTTTGAGGTTTAGCAAAGTTTGATATTTCGTAATGTTTATACCCCAAGGCTGACAAAGCTTCTCTTATATAATGATACATATCTGCAAAGGTATCTTCATCACACTCTTTTAGTATTCCCTTGGTAAGTTCATCGTAGAAAGGTGTTCCCTCCTCAAATTTAAGTCCGTAGCAGGAAACGTGCTCGGGATTGAGGCTGAGTATTTTTTCCACAGAAGCGGAAAGGGTTGAAAGAGTCTGATTTGGAAGTGCATACATAAGGTCCATACTTATGTTTTCAAAACCGCACGAGCGAAGAAGATGGTATGTGCTTTCGGCATCAGCAGAGGTGTGAATTCTCCCGAGTAAAGATAGCTCGTTATCACAAAAACTCTGCACGCCCATACTTATTCTGTTAACTCCGTATGTTTTGAAAAGCTTTGCCTTTTCTCCGTCTACCGTTGCAGGATTTACTTCGATTGTGAATTCTGAATTAGCATCTATATCAAGATTTTCGTTTATTGCGTAGAGAAGCTTTTGAATGTTGGTCCCCGAAAGAACAGACGGTGTGCCTCCGCCTATGTACAAGGTGTCTACCCTCTCACCACTAAGTTTTGTGATGTCCTCTACAAGTGCGTTTATATATTCGTCCTGCATTCCCATAGCAGCGGGATACGATGCAAAATCGCAATATTTACATTTGTTAAGGCAAAAAGGGATGTGAATGTATATTCCCTTCATATTGCTACCTCCAAAAATCAAGGGTTGTCCCAAAAATATAATGACAACCCTTTAATTAGTATTTTAATAGCCTAATTTTTCGTTTACGATAATAACATTAACTCTGCCCTTAAAGCGTTGAAAAGCCATAACAGTATAGCCACAGCATATTCTGTCTTGGCTTGAGCATCCCGAACAAAATTCGCCGTCCTCGTCCTGAAGTGTTACGCATTTTCCATTGGTATTGCAGTATGTGTTTTTATTAAGTCTTGTGCAATTGAGAGGTGCGGCAATTTCTTTAACTCTCTTTGCAGCCGCATCTATATTCTCTACGATTTTATTAACGCCCACTACTATGATAACCTTTTTAGGTCCAAAAAGAAGCGGGGCAACTCTGTTGCAGGTGCCATCCACATTGTATATTTCGCCATTGTGAGTTATGGCATTTGCACTCGAAAAATATGCATCAGCACTAAAGCACTCACGATACAAAGCCATTATATCTTCATCGCTAAGTCCGGGTGCAGAACGGTCGAGATAGTTGTAGTTTCCGCTTTTGAAAAGCTCGGTAAACCCTGATTCTTTAAGAGTTACAGAGCCACCGTGAGAAATGACATCACCATTTTCTATGAGACCTTTTGCAATTTCAACCGCCTGTTCGCAGGTATCGGCATAGAAAGCATTCATATTGTTTTTCTCTAATGCTTTAATTGTTTTTTCTATAATTTTATCCATTAAAATCACCTTTCTGTTATTTGATAATAGCCCAAACTGCCGAAGCATCATCTCGCAGCTTAAATCGGGGGTACTTATTGCAATCGGGATCACTTTTTTGAAGTTCATAGAGTCTTTCATATAATTTCTTCAAAGGAGTGTTTTGCATTTGATTATGCAACCTGGAATAATCATCAAATTCACCAAAGCAATCAACCAACTGTGAAAAACCATCCGAAAAAGCTGAAACAGATTTTACTTTATTTATTGGTATACTATAGGTTGTAGCGTGAGGCACACCTTTTGCAGACGGATCCAATATCCAATAACCGCCGGGCTTGTTTCTGAGCTGGCGATTTTTGATAAGTACATCCATGGATTTTTGTTTTGCTTTCAACAATGATAAACCCTGTTGTTTTTTTATTTTAAGCATATACTCAATTGCTTTGTAATCCAACTTGGATAGTGCTTCGTCATACAGAATGTGGGTGTTGTCATCTGTATCTGTAAAAACTCCAATGCAGTCGCCTAAACCAAAAAATTCCAAATTACCGTTTCTTTCACGAAAGAGAGCCATCGCAGCCGATGGACTATCTGCCGGTTCGGAAGAATTTTGCATATCTAATTTACCAAAATACACCTTATGTATTTCTCCAAGGATTTCATATAAAATCTCACTTATATCCCGAGTATCTCCATTTTCAAATCTGGAAACCAAAGCATCTTTAACCCTCTTAACAAACCAGGAAGCATCGGAATCGTTATCTATTATGTTGTTCCCTGTCAAACCGGAAGCACCATCCAACACAAAAGCATAATTATTGCCAAAACCCACAGAGTCTTCGCATAATTCAGCACCAGGATGACATATATAATCTTTTATCTCAAACAAATAAAAATACCTCCTGCTATGATAATGAGACCTAAAATAAATACAATATAGTTTCGCTTACTCTCCTGCCCCTTATATCCGTGCAAGATAATTCCAAATCCCGAAAAAACACATAAAAGTGCACCCATTAAAACAACAATTAGGCCGGCAGTACCGAGCACGGATATTGATGCGAGTGTTTGTGATATATCTATTGTGCCAATTGTAAAACTTATAATGCCGGCAAAGAGTCCCAGAAACTCAATGTTCTTGAGTTTAGAACGACTCATCTGTTCTTCCATTTCCTGTTGTTTGATTTCTATCTTATCCAGGAATTGTTCTTTTTGGCTTGTAAATTCAGCAGTCATTTGATTCTTCATTGCTTGATTATGCTGACGCATACGTATTAGCTGGCTGTATGTATGATATCTGCCTATTCTTAAGGAATAATCAATTTTACTTGAATCCTCATAATCAATAGCGATATTAATGTTT
>JAZNFW010000054.1:0-4153 GCA_045576175.1 Clostridia bacterium
AACATTGTGATATCGGGGTTATCTTTGAGTATCACGCAGGTAACAATCTTGTCGCCTATGTTAAGAGGCTTTCCGGCACTGTCTTTTTTTACATTCTTACCCATTTTAACAATTTCGCCTGTTCCTTCGTGACCGAGAACAACAGGTATAAGACCAAATGGGTCTCGTTTGAATTCGTGAGCATCTGTTCCGCATATGCCGCAGCCTTCTACCTTAACGAGAATATCGTCATCTCCGATTTCGGGAATAGGGAACTCTTTGATTTCGTAGTTCTCAAGGGCAGTGAGCATAGCTGCACGGCTTGTTTTGGGCACAGAACCTGTAGATGCGGGAGCGCTTGCGCTGGGTACAGCACCCTGGCTCATGCCTGCTAAAACCTGCTGAACAATAGCCTGAATCTGTTGCTGTTTTAAATCCATAGCCATTCTCCTTGTAGTTTTATTTTTTTCGCAGATAATTCCGACAGCACCAAAAGGAAGGTGTGTATGAGAAATGTCTGCATTTGTTTCATAAATTATAAATTTGCGGATATTGTCTGTTATGGCACCGATAGCATAAAGTGCAGCATTAAGACTTTTTGTGCTTTTTGCAGCTTTGAACATTAAATCTCGTTGCTTTGGCGAAGCAAGATAGCCGCCGTTTTCTATCAAATGATAAACAAACTCATCCTTAATGTCAAAAGGGACTTTGACCACAATTCCGTTTTTTAAATCTTCGGTAAGCTTTTTTGCATTTTGAATGGGGGAGTCATTAACACAATATGTATTTATAACGCTCCCTCCTCAAATACCTTTTTGCCAAACTCAGCAAGATACATATCCTGCTCCTCGCTGCCTCCGCTTACGCCAAGAGCACCGATTATCTGACCATCTTTCTCCAGGGTAACACCACCGCCAAATACTACTATCTGATTTTGATTGGTAAACTGGATTCCGTAGAGACCTTCGCCCGGTTGAGCAAAAGTCTTCAAAGTAGAGGTGGGCATTTTAACAGCCGCCGAAGTATAAGCTTTGTTTACGGCAATATCGTAGCTTGCGATGTATGAATCATCCATACATTCCACAACCACAGGTCTTGCACCCGCGTTTGCAACAGCCACCACGACCTTTAAACCAATTCGCTCTGCTTCCTGTTCAACCTTGGCACAGAGCTTTTTTGCCGCAGATAAAGTTATGTAGTTTTTGGAAATTTGGGTTTTTTCATCCTTGTAAGCTTTAAGCACACTTTTTGTTACGGTGTCGATTAAACTGTTTAAAGCTTTATCATCCATAGATTATTTACCGAGTTCTTCCATAACTTTCTTAGTTATAGCAGCAATAAGGTCTGCATCGCCGCATCCGCATTCACCAAGTGCGTTTGTCTTTTCAACGCCCATGTTGCAGTTGTGGCAGCTCTTGCCGTGAACATTTAAGCAAATATCCGCAGGATGCTTACCGGTCATACCGAAAGCTTTTCTAACTTCATAAAGTCTCTTAACCTGAGTAGAGGAGAGTTCCTTAGGACCGCCAAGAGCTTTAGCGTGATAAAGAAGCTCTGCATAGAACTCAAGGGATTCCATCTTGTGGTATGCAGCAAAGAGATCATCGGAGTATGCAAGAGCACCGTGGTTTGCAAGAAGAAGTGCATCAAAGTGCTGGAGATACTTTTCGATTGCATCGGGAATTTCTGCTGTAGAAGGTGTACCGTAGTCTGCAATCGGAACGCAACCGAGAGCGATAACTGCTTCAGGCATAATGGGCTGTGTGAGCGGAATGCCTGCAATTGCAAAGCTTGTAGCGTAGATAGGATGTGCGTGAACAACAGCCTTTACGTCAGGTCTCTGCTGGTAAACTCTCATGTGCATCTTGATTTCGGAAGAAGGACGGAAGTTTCCTGTTGCGGAAATAACCTTGCCTTCTGCGTCTACCTTACAGATGTAGTCGGGAGTCATAAAGCCTTTGCTTACACCGGTAGGTGTGCAGAGAAATTCATTGTCGCTGATTTTAACGGAGATGTTACCGTCGTTTGCAGCAACCATGCCTCTGTTGTAAATTCTCTTACCGATGTCACAAATTTGTTTTTTGATTTCAAATTCGTTTGTCATAATATCTATCTCCTTATAAAAATTTTTGTGCTTTAACATTATAATAACATACTGTATATAGCATGTCAATACAAAAATGTGGGTTTTTTTACTTTTTTCTTTGAATTTCTTTGTTTTGTTTAAATCCAACCCATATACTCTTCAATCTCTTTAATTCCCGTACTTGCGAGAGAATTTACTTTGAAGATTTTTTTGCATCCTGCAAGGCGCAACCACTTTTCTGCATTATCTACATTTGCGTTTTTGTGGTCTATTTTGGTAACTATGCCAACAACATCCTTTGTAGTCATACAGGTGATGTTTGGGCTAAACAGCGAAAATGGCTCTGTAGCACTTAAAAGTAAACCAATCACATCTGCCTCATATGAATATATAGCAAGAGCTGTGCCAAGCTGTTTTGTTTGTATATATTCACCGGGAGTATCAATGAGTATGCCGTTCATACTTATGGCCTGGGTTTTTTCGTATTCTATACTTCTGTGCTCCAGAGCTTGCGACAGGGTTGTTTTACCCGCTTCGCTTCTGCCTACGAGCATAAGTCTTTTCTTTTTTAGGTTTTGGTTATCTGACATACTGTGTACCCCAAAGTGTTCTTTATGTAATCGCCAATGGAATCAAACGCTGTCTGAACTGCAGAAACAGTGCCGGTTATTATGAGTGTTCCGCTGAAACGGTCCACAAAACCTATTTCTGCTCCGGATGCTTTTATGGCTATATCTGCAGCAATAATTACAGTTTCGCTGGGGGATATTGTCATAATACCGATTGCACCGTAGTTGTAGTGGTCGGAGGTGTCAAGTCCGAGCTTTTGATAAAGTATATCGTCGGGGTTTGCTATTATGTGCAAAAGTGTAATCTGTTTACCGGGTACAAGCTCCTGTACAATTCTCATTTTGTCTTGTGAAGGGAAGTCCATATTTATCCTCCTTAAGGTGTTTGGTGGAATTATTTTTACATTATATTATGTCGCATTCTATTTGCCGATAATATCTAAGAAATCCTTTTCGATGAAACGAGATATTTTGTCTGCGCTTTTCTTTATGGTTGGCTTTGCAGAAATTGAGGCATAAGAGGTTCCGCACACATCAAACATTCCAAGGTCATTTACATTGTCACCGAATGCATAGGAATCTTCCTTTTTGATGTCGAGCATATTAAGAATGTGACTTACCGAAAGCTTTTTGTTTGTGTCCTCTGCTATGAACTCGTTCATAATGGAATTTTTGTATACAACCGGAAGAGAGCAGGGAACAGTTCTGTCGAAATCGGATATTTTGTAAATATCTTCATTAATGTCGCGTATATCATCAATACACATAACATGGGAGCGATATTGCCTCATGGTATTGCGTATTGTAAGACTATTTTTTGATTTTAAATATGTAACATACTTTCCGTGAGCGGTAAACTCTTTGAATTTATAAAACATAGCTTTATCCATCGGTTTTGAAAAGATGGTTTGCTCTTTATATACCGCAAGGGAACCGTCGTTGCACACAAAGAAAATATCATCTTTAAATTCCCTAAAAAAGTCTAGAAGTTCTATGTATGTTCTTCCGGAAGAAACCGCAAAGATATTTCCGGATTTCAGAACTTCGTATATTGAATTTTTGATGTTTTTGTTTATCCGGGTTTCGCCCCTTAGGAGCATTGTTCCGTCTAAATCCGAAAAAATAATCTTCATCATATTACCCCTTATATCATTCAAAACTATTTTACAACAATTCGTCAAAAAAGTCAATAGAAAAACAACAAAAATCAAAGCAAAACAACAAAAAACAAATAGAATGTAAGTTTTAGGAAATTCTGTTTTAAAAACATTGACTTTAACATAATAACTGGTGTATAATTAAATATCTATTGACATATGATAGAAGGCAAAATTTGGGAGGCAGGATTATGAACAGAGTATTTTTGCCTGAGGGCTATAAACCTCAGCTCGACAAATACGATACGCAAAGAGCAATTGCGTATATCAAAAAAACTTTTCAGGAAGAATTTGCAAATGCACTCAATTTAAAGCGTGTATCTGCACCTCTTTTTGTTACAGAGAACTCTGGTCTTAACGAC
>JAZNFW010000055.1:0-1729 GCA_045576175.1 Clostridia bacterium
GCATCTTTTGGCTTGTCGTCCTCGAAAGGCACAAAGCCTTCCTTCGTCCTTCGCACCAAAATCTATCCAAAAATGCTTGATTTGGAGGTCTTAAGAATTTTAAGATTAACAAAAATTGTTATTATCGAACCAAAAGCACAGGTAATCCTGTCGGATTATCGAGCATTTTGGTGAAGATAAGAGCGATTTTTGTATCTTAAAATCGGAGTTCGGATAATACTCCAATGGCTAAACAGACTACATTTGATTTATGTATAATCAGGGCTTACGAATAAAGATATTCAGCACCAATGCAACAAAAGTAAGAGATAATAACATTATAAATGTAGCTGCATATCCGCCTGTGGCTTCCAGAACCTTGTTCGATGCAGTGGCAACAAAAGAGCCAACCATAACAGTAAAGGTCATAAGAGCCATATTATTGGAAAAATGCTTCATACCAAAGAAGGACGATGTAAATGCAGCGGTAATTGTGGGGCAAGAGCCATAAGACATACCCGTAAGGCACAAGCCAACAATACAAAGTGGCAGAGAGCTTACAGATACAGCCAAAAGCGTAACGCCGGCGGCACAGATGGTAAGAATGTTGGCACAGAGCATAGTTTTTCTTCGACCGATAACATCAAAAATCGCTCCTGTTAAAATACGCCCGATTCCGTTACACACAGAAAGCACACCCACCAAAGACACAGCCAAAGCCTCGGGAGCATTAACCGACAGTGCCATATCTTTTGCAAAGCTGATTACAGAACTTCCTACTGCAGCCAGGAAAGATATGCAGATAAAGGCCATCCAGAAAGATGGTCGGCAAAGCATCTGTACCGATGTGAAATCCTTATTTTCAAACTCACTCTTTGCCGCGCTTTTTGACACCTTGGTCTGCGGGAAAACTGTGTCTGCTAAAGGCTTTTTGAGTAGAAAACCCGACAAAGCCAAAACTATAAAGATGGCGATACCCAAAATTACATAGGTAGCACGCCAACCCAAATTACTTTTGAACATAGCGTCTGCCGCATTACCAAGAATAAGTGCCGAAGCCCCAAAACCCATCATAAGACATCCGGAGCAAAGTCCCTTCTTGTCCGGAAACCAAGCACTTACGGTTGCTATAACCACATTGTAGGCAATTCCTATACCAAGACCTGCCAGAACACCATAGGTAATGTAGAGCATACCCACAGAAACATTGTGTAAATTGGCAGTCAGTATAAAACCTGCTGCAGACAGAACACCCGCTGCTATGATGGCAACCCTATGACCTAATCGTCTGCTTAGCTGAGCACCAAGCAAACCACCCACGCAAAAGAATGTCATAGCAAGAGTAAAGTTAAGTGCAAGGTGGGAAGGTCCCCAACCAAATTCGGCTGTCAATGGGGATTTTAAAATGGACCAGGCATACAGAACTCCGGCAAAAAGCATCGAGATGACACCAATGACCATATAAGCCCAGCGTATGGAAATATTTTTATTATTCATTTTCAAATCTCCTGTCGAATTAAAATACATTTATAGTATATTATATTCTGACAAAAAAATCAAGGTAACTGTGGATATTTATGCAGATGGAGATTGATAGAATAAAACAAAAAAGAGATGTTTTAAAAACATCTCTTTTTGGCATATTTTATTTGTTATATGCTTATTAATCCATAGCCTTTAGGATATTTTCTAAAACAGTTACACAATCGCCAACTATTTTATAATCCGCTACAGCAAAGATAGGAGCTTT
>JAZNFW010000056.1:0-25025 GCA_045576175.1 Clostridia bacterium
CGGAAACGGCAAATGTAATATTTTAGTTCCCTTATACATTTGCCGTTTAGTGAGGACAAGCGAGTAAATACTCGCGTCCGCAACGACGATTAGCCTTTGGCTTTTTAGTTTTGATTTCCCTGCATATTTCACAGCGGACGGGGAGGGGTTGTAGGGGTGACACCTGCAGGTCACCCCTACGGTCTTTTCCCAAATATTTAAAAATTAAAGTCTTTTCTTTGCGATGGGACGCTTTTTTAAAAATAACCTTACAAAATTCTAAATTTACATCATTGTTTTGACATTCTTATAGTCTTTATTACTACGGGAGTTACCGGCACATCCGCAAAGCCCTCTTCATTTGTGTGTGTCTTTACCTTGGATATTCTTTCTATAACATCAAGGCCCTTTGTAATCTTGCCAAATGCCGCATAGTTTCCGTCGAGAGACGGTGTTGCCTCATCCATTATAAAGAACTGGCTTGTTGCGGAATTGGGGTCATTTGTTCTTGCCATAGAGATTACGCCTTTTTCGTGCTTTAAGGCATTTTTTACGCCGTTTGCATAGAACTCGCCCTTTACCGCCTTTTCGGGAAGCTTGGGAGTAAAGTTCTTGTCGTAGGCACCTGCCTGAATCATAAATCCGTCTATAACTCTGTGGAATATAAGCCCGTCATAGAACTTTGATTTTACAAGCTCCACAAAGTTTGCAACAGTTTCTGGTGCAAGGTCGGGGTAAAGCTCGCCCTTCATAACAGAGCCGTCCTGAAGAGTGATTGTGAAATAGAGCTTATTCTTAAGAAGTGAAGGAAGCTCCTCCAAATCCTTTTCCATCTGATTTTTAATTTCTTCTGCCTGTTTCTGCTGTTCTTCTAAAATGCGAGTATCGAGTATTGTACGCACAAACTTATACGGTGTGCTTGCAGAGTACTCTTCGCCAAGGCCGAAAGAAGCCAGAATAGCATCTACAGTCTGGTCAATTGTCATGCCTTCCTCTCCTGCTACGCCCTCCACAATGTAGAGGTATGTGCCAAAGGGCACATCGCCAAGAGCCTCACCCCAGGTTATATCTGTGGGATAGTCGTCGCTTAAGGTAAGCATCAGCTTTAAATCATTTGGCTTTAAGCCGTTTAATTCTGCCATGGCGGTAAAGGGAAGCATATTTACTATCTCTGAATAGAGCTTATTCTTGTTTTCCTTGTAGCTTAAGTTATATACGGTTTCAAAATCCTCTACCGTAATCTGACCGTCGTTTACAAAATCCTCCAAAGTTGCACCGTCATAAAAATCTACATAGGGGCATCCGTCGGGAGTTGTTACAAGTATTGTCTTTGTGCCGTTGTCCCAGTCCACCTTGATGCCAAACTCTTCGGCAATAGCTCTTAAGGGGGCGTAGGTGGTTGTGCCGTTATGCAGTATGGGGCTTACCTCAAGTGTTACATCGCCTGTGGGAGTTTTCATTATATTACTGCCTATAGACACAGATATTGTCTTTTCGTTTCTTGTTACAAAAGCTGTCTGTGTGGGGTTGTCCCATTCCACTTGGGCACCTGTGCTTTCCAAAAGTGCACGAAGGGGGATTAATGTCCTCTCCTCTATTACCACGGTGTCGGTATCTACAATCTTGTTGTCTGCTATAATCTTGATGGGGATTTCTGCCTTGGGTGCAGGTGCTATAAGAAGGTCTGTGCCTGCATCTGCAAATGCAATCTGTGAAAGGCACAAAATGAGCACCAAAGCCAAAGAAAGTATCTTTTTCATTTTCTTTTCCTCACTTTACTTGGTCATTTTTTCCTGCTTGACCTTTTTTTCTATGACATCTCTGGAAGCTAACTCCCTTTTGATGTCATCTATATCAATACCCATTTCTATCATAAGCACAAGTGTATGATAGCACAGGTCGGATATTTCGTATATTGTCTCCGCCTTGTCGTCTGCCTTTGCGGCTATTATAACCTCGGTACATTCCTCACCGACTTTTTTAAGAATTTTGTCTATGCCCTTCTGGAAGAGGTAGGTGGTGTAGGAGCCTTCGGGAAGGTCTTTTTTGCGCTGTTTGAGCTTTGCCATAAGGCTTTCGAGCTTAAATTCTGCCTCATCCTCACCAAAGATTACATCATTAAAGCAGGAGTCTGCACCTGTGTGGCACGCAGGTCCGTCCTTTTTAACCTTAACCACAAGAGCATCGGAGTCGCAGTCCTTGGTTATGGAAACAATGTGCTGATAGTTTCCGCTTGTTTCGCCCTTGCGCCAAAGAGAGCCTCTGGAACGCGACCAAAAACAGGTTTTGCCTTCCTTTATGCTTATTTCAAGGCTCTCCTTATTCATATATGCCAACGTGAGCACCTTGCCTGTATCGGCGTCGGTTACAATGGCGGGGATAAGTCCCTTTTCGTCAAATTTTAATGTATCCATATTATTTCTCCTATATTCTTACATTTATTCCGTTTGCCTTAAGCTCTTTTTTTAGGCCCTGTATTGCCACCTCGCCAAAGTGGAAGATAGATGCCGCAAGTCCTGCATCAATGGTTGGGATTTCGTTAAAAAGTGTCACAAAATCCTCTATAGAGCCTGCTCCGCCCGATGCTATTACAGGCACCGAAACGGCGGAATTTACTGCCTTTAGCATTTCTATATCGAAGCCTTTTTTAACGCCGTCGGTATCTATGCTGTTTACCACTATTTCGCCTGCACCGTTTGCCTCGCCCATCTTAATCCACTCTATAGCGTCTATACCGGTGTTCTCTCTGCCGCCCTTGGCAAACACGGTAAACTTGCCGTTTACTCTTTTTATATCTACCGACAGAACTACGCACTGGTCTCCGTAGAGCATAGCCGCCTCTTTTATGATAGACGGGTTTCTTATGGCACCCGAATTTACCGACACCTTGTCAGCTCCGCACTTTAACACTCTGTCAAAATCATCCAGCGTGTTTATGCCTCCGCCAACGGTTAAGGGGATAAATATTGTGGACGCAACCTCTTTTAATATGTCTGTAAAAATGGTTCTGCCGTCGCTCGATGCCGTGATGTCATAGAAAACAAGCTCGTCTGCACCGTTTTCGCTGTAGAACTTTCCAAGCTCCACGGGAGATGAAACATCATTTAGTCCTTCAAAGTTTACTCCCTTTACAACTCTGCCATTTCGCACATCAAGGCAGGGAATTATTCTTTTTGTAATCATTTTGCCACCTCGATTGCTTTTGCAAGGTCTATGGCGCCCTCGTAGAGAGCCTTGCCGAGAATTGCACCGTAAAGGTCCATTTCCTTAAGCTTTGTAACATCCTCCAGCGAAGATACACCGCCCGATGCAACTATGTCGATATTATACCTTGATTTTAAATCTTTGTAAAGCTCCAGATTTGTGCCCATCATAGCGCCGTCTTTGGATATGTCGGTGCAGATGACGGTTTTTACACCCATCTTTTCTATTCTTTCAAACATTTCATCGCAGCTTACCTTGGATATATCGGTCCATCCTCGCACTGCCACAAAGCCGTTTGATATATCTATGCCGACTGCTATGGCATCTTTGTATTTTTGTGTCATTTCTTTTGTAAATTCGGGGTCCTCCAGTGCAACTGTGCCCAGAATAACCCTCTTTACCCCTGCGGATAAATACCTTTTTATTACCTCTTGGGAACGGATACCGCCCCCTATTTCTACAAAGAGATTAGTCTCCTGCACTATTGCTCGCACTGTGTCAAAGTTTGGTGTGTCGCCCGATTTTGCTCCGTCCAAATCCACAAGATGCAAAAAGGACGCACCCTTTTCTTCAAAGCTCTTTGCCACAGAAAGCGGGCTGTCGTTGTACACAGTTTTCTTATTATAGTCGCCCTTAAAGAGCCTTACGGCTTTGCCGTCTATTATATCTATTGCGGGAAAAATGTTCATATAATCTGTCCTCTTTTTTATTACAGCTCGGAAAATGCCTTAAGTATGTTAAGACCTGTAACCGCGCTTTTTTCGGGGTGGAACTGAGTTCCGTACACATTGTCCTTTTCTACCGATGCGGTAAGAAGACTGCCGTACTCGGAATATGCACTCACAGAGCTATCACAGTTTTTGCCGTAGAATGAATGTACAAAGTACACACATTCGCCCTCCTCCACATATTTGTAGAGCTTGCTCTTTGGCTTGTCCTTAGGGAAGATAAGAGCATTCCAGCCAATGTGTGGAATTTTTAAGTCCTTTGGAATATCAGGCTCTATGGCACATATGTCGCCCTCTATGAGACCTAGTCCCTTGTGCTCGCCGTACTCAAAGCTTCTGTCGAACAGAAGCTGCATACCAAGGCATATACCAAGAAGGGGTTTGCCCTTTTTTACCTCATTTAATACGGTCTCCTGCATACCCGAATCCTTTAATTTTTTGGCAGCATCTTCAAATGCACCCACGCCCGGCAGGATTATTTTGTCTGCCTTTTCTATGTCGGCAGGATTTTTGGTAAGACACGCATCTACTCCTATGGATTTTAGGGAGCTTACAAGAGAAAATATATTTCCTACGCCGTAATCTACTATTGCTATCATTATAATACACCCTTTGTAGACGGAATTTCGTCTTTATATTTTTCGTCGATACTAACTGCCTTGCCGATAGTTCTTGCCATAGCTTTAAATATGCACTCTGCAACGTGGTGGCAGTTTGTGCCAAAAAGCTTTTGTATGTGCAGGGTAATGCCTGCGTTTCTCACAAAGCCGAGCAAGAATTCCTCTATAAGCTCGGTGTCAAAATCACCGATTTTTCCAAACGGGAATGATACTGCATAGTTTAGATAGTCTCTGCCCGATATATCTACAGCACAGAGTACAAGTGCTTCGTCCATAGGCAGAGTAATATCGGCATAGCGCTTTATTCCCCTCATATCGCCAATGGCTTCCTTAAATGCTTTGCCAAGGCATATGCCAATATCCTCTGTGGTGTGGTGGAAGTCCACATTTGTATCGCCTGTGCACTCTACGGTAATATCAAAGCGGGAGTGCTTTGCAAAAAGCGAAAGCATATGGTCCATAAAGCCCAC
The DNA here is from genome assembly GCA_045576175.1 of Clostridia bacterium. Lineage (GTDB taxonomy): Bacteria > Bacillota > Clostridia > UMGS1810 > UMGS1810 > RGIG8748. Next base: position 5,002 of record JAZNFW010000056.1, read on the forward strand.
TCCTGTGTTTACAGAGCTTTTGCCCGTGCCGTCCAAATTTAATGCTAATTTTATCTGTGTTTCGGCGGTGTTTCTTGTGATTTGCGTCTTTCTCATCATACATCCGTCCTTTTTTCTAAAATTTCTTCTATGGCAGATATGAGTTTTATCATATCCTCTTTTGTTCCTATTGTAATTCGGTTGAACTGCGATATTGCGTCCTTATCAAAATGCCTTACGAGTATTCCTCTTTTTCTAAGCTTAAGATAAAGCTCCTTACCCGAAATTCTGTCCGATGAAGCAAACACAAAGTTCGCCTTGGAATCTGTAACAAAAAAGCCCAGTTCTCTTAATTTGGCTATGGTGTACTCACGGTTTTGGGCTATAACAGAGCAGTTTTTACTAAAATACTCCCTGTCTTTAATCGACGCACAGCCCATAATCTGAGTTAAGCGATTCACATTGTAGGGGTTTGTGGAATACTTGATTTTTTCAAGGTCCTTTATTATCTCCTCATCCGCTATGGCAAAGCCGAGCCTTGCCCCTGCAAGCGAGCGTGATTTTGAAAAGGTCTGCACCACCAAAAGATTGGAATATTTTTTGATAAGCTCTATGGCGCTTTGTGCACCAAAATCCACATACGCCTCGTCTATAACCACTATATTGTCGGGGTTTGCCTGCACAATCATTTCTATATCCGCAAGTGAAAGTGCAAGACCTGTGGGAGCGTTGGGATTTGCTATTACGATGTGTCTCTTCTTATTTATATAGTCATTTATGTCTATACTAAAATCCTCTTTAAGAGGCACCTCTTCATAGTCTATGCCGTAGAGGTTTGCAAAAACCTTGTAAAAGCCATAGCTTATGTCGGGAAATGCCACCTTGTTTTCGCCATCGCAAAACGCCATAAAGAAAAAGTTTAATACTTCGTCCGAGCCGTTTGACACAAACACATTTTTGGCATCCACTCCATAATAAAGAGCTATTTCTTCCTTGAGACTTTTTGCCTCGGGGTCGCTGTAGAGCCTCAAATCTCCTACCGCATCGCTGTCCACCGCCTCAATTACCTTTGGAGATGGTGGAAAGGGGGATTCGTTGGTATTAAGCTTTATGTATTTTTTGTCCTTTGGCTGTTCTCCCGGCACATACTCTGTGAGGGAAGAGAGCCTTTGGGATAGAAACTTACTCATATTATTTACCTTCTTCAAATCTTATAAGTGCACTTTTTGCGTGGGCGGTGAGCCCCTCCTTGGTTGCAAAGTACGCCACATCGTCCTTTACATCCAAAAGTGCCTCTTTTGTATAATAAGTATACTGTGTTTTCTTTATAAAGTCGTCTACCGACAGCGGACTTGAAAACTTTGCCGTTCCGCTTGTGGGAAGGGTGTGGTTTGGTCCTGCAAGGTAGTCGCCCAGTGCCTCGGGGCAGTAGTTGCCCATAAACACAGAGCCTGCGTGCTTAACCTTGTCTAGTTTTGACATGGGATCTGCTATGCAAAGTTCAAGATGCTCGGGAGCAATTTCGTTTGAAATTTCTATTGCCTTGTCAATATCGGGAGCAACTATGATTTTGCCGTTATTGTCTATGGAAATTCTTGCTATTTCCTCTCTTTCAAGGGAAGAGAGCTGTTTTTCTATTTCGTCTCTTACCTCGTTTGCAAGAGCCTCACTGTCGCACACCAAAACTGCACTTGCCATTTTGTCGTGTTCTGCCTGAGAGAGAAGATCTGCTGCAAGGTAGGATGCATTTGCAGTGGAATCTGCCACAACCAGAATTTCACTCGGCCCTGCAATCATATCTATGGAAACCATACCGTAGACCTGTCTTTTTGCCTCTGCTACAAAGGCATTACCGGGGCCTACTATTTTGTCTGCCTTAGGGATAGACTCTGTGCCGTATGCAAGTGCGGCTATAGCCTGTGCACCGCCTACTTTGAATATCTTGTCTACTCCCGCAACGGATGCTGCAGCAAGTATTACGGGATTGATTTTGCCGTCTTTTCCCGGGGGTGTTACCATTACAAGCTCGTTTACGCCCGCAATCTTTGCAGGAATAGAATCCATAAGCACGGTGGAAGGGTATGCCGCTGTGCCGCCGGGCACATAAAGTCCTGCGGTATCTACGGCTGTTATCTTCTGCCCTGTTATTATGCCGTTTTCGCCCTTTGTTTCAAAGCCCTGCCTTACCTGCTTTTCGTGGAAGGCACGGATATTTTTTGCCGCCCTTTTTAATATACGAAGAAACTCGCTGTCAACACTTTCTATAGCCTCTTTTATTTCCTCTTCTGTTACAAGAAGGGTATTGAGCTTTGCACCATCGAACTTAAGGCAGTAGTTCTTTACCGCTTGGTCGCCGTTATTTTTTACATCTTCTATTATATCGGACACTATTTTTTCTACATTCGCCTTTTGCTCGTCTCTTGCAAAGAGCTCATCTTCGGATATCTCACCGTATTTATATATCTTTATCATTTGCTTTCCTCCGCACCCGAAAGGGCATCTCTTATTGCCTCTATTTCCTTGGTCTTAAACTTAAAACTTGCCTTGTTTGCAATAAGCCTTGCACTTATGGGAACTATGGTTTCAAGAGGCGCAAGGTTATTTTCCTTTAAGGTGGCACCCGTTTCCACAATATCCACTATTACATCGGAAAGACCGAGTATGGGGGCAAGCTCTATAGAGCCGTTTAATTTTATGATGTCTATTTCTCTACTCTTTTTGGCATAGTAGTCTGCTGCTATCTTTACAAATTTTGTGGCAACCCTCAAGGTCTTTTCGGTATCGTCCTTAAAGTCGGGTCTGCCTGCCACTGCCATACGGCATTTGCCAAGCCCCAAGTCCAAAAGCTCGTACACATCGGGAGAGTATTCAAGGAGGATATCCTTGCCGGCAACGCCTATATCGGCTGCACCTCTTTCTACATATATAGCTACATCCGAGGGCTTAACCCAGAAATAGCGGATGCCCTTTTCCTCGTTTTCAAATGTGAGCTTGCGGGAGTTTTCCTTTATTGAGTCACACTCGTAGCCTGATTTTTCAAACATTTCGTACACTTTTTCGCCGAGTCTGCCCTTTGGCAGAGCCACATTAACCATTGTTTTCAAGGATTTCCACCCCCTTGCCGTTAAATTTTAATAGCTGTCTGTATCTTATGGAAGGAACTTCCCTCGATGCAAGCACCGAAGTGCCCATATCTGTAAGAAGCTTTATGTTTTTAAAGAGAACACCTGTATCTGCATCGTCATCGTAGAGAAGCACTGTGTCTACATCGTAGGTTTTTGCGCTCTCGTTTAGACGCTTTAGCACGTCAAGATATACTGCAAAACCGATGGCATCTGCCTTTTTGCCCATTCGGGAGAGGAGTTTTCCGTACTGACCGCCCGAGAGCACACTTTCCGATATACCCTTTATGTAGCCTTTGAAAACTATAGAGCTATAGTATTTCATATCGCAGTCTATGGAAAAATCAAAATTTACCTTATCTGCCATTGAATTTTCTTTTAAAAATTCGTTTATTTTGGAAAGGGTGTTTACACATTCCATAGCTTCATCCGAAAGGCTTACACCCTTAAGAGCTTCTATTACATCGTCACCTCTGCCGTAGAGCGAGCACAAAAGCTCAAGTTTTTGCGATTCTATGCCCTCGCTCTCGCATATACGGCGGATTTCGTGGGCATTTTTTTCGCCAAGGCATTTTATGATTTTGTTTTTAATCCTCTCGGAATCCGCCACTTCGGATAAAAGGCTCGACACAAGTCCCATATGCGAAATATCGAGCACAAAATCGCTATTTATTGCCATAAGGCTTTCGACTGCAAGCATTATAACCTCGCAGATGTTATAGAGGTCTATGTTTCCTATGCATTCGAGTCCTGTTTGCATTATCTCTTTAAAAGATCCTGTTGTGCCCGAAACTCTGTAAACATTTTCGTTGTAATACACCTTGGTAAGAGAATCATCGGATGAATTCTTTATTATAGAAAGCGTAACATCAGGCTTTAGAGCAAGGAGCTTTCCGCCGATATCGGTAAAGGTTATTACGCCGTCGGAAATGAGAAAGTCCTTGTTTCGTGCATAAAGGTCGTATTCTTCAAACTTGCTCATTTTGTACTGCTTGTAGCCGTATTTCTGGTAGAGAGTACGCAGAGCAAATATTGCTTTTTCGTCATTTTTTATTACCTCCTGGGTAAAGGTCATATATAGCACCCCTTTTAACTTGCTTTATTGCTTTATCAGTTTATCACACTAAAGCGATAAAATCAACAGAAAAAATTAAGTTTGTTGAAAATATATAAAAATTCAGCCTTTTAAGAGCAAAATACTGAAGTTACTGCCCTGTGATTTCGGTATAGAAAAATTTGATTTTCTTTTATCTGATGTTTTCTAGGGTTTCAAATTCATATCCCTCGCTGTAGAGATATTCTATAACCTTGGGAAGTGTCTTTGCGGTTATTTCCTTTGTGGCAGAATCGTGCATAAGCACCACGATATCGCCCGTTTTGGACGAGCCTACAGTGGACTTTAAGGTTTCCATTATAAATTCTGCAGTTGGCTCTGTGGTGTTGCTATCGCCCGTTAAGCACGACCAGTCGATGTATTTGTAGCCAACATCGGAAAGAGCCTGCCTGTAGGAGAGCTTACTTTCTTCGTCTGTAAGACTGTCATATCCGCCGGGAAAGCGAAAAACAAGGTTATCATATTCATACCCCAGTGCCTCGTCTATGGCGTTTTTGCAGTTTAACACTTCGTTTTTAAAGCTGTGTTTTGACTCGTAAACCGAGCTGTAATCGTGGGAATAGGTGTGATTTCCTATGCTGTGCCCCTGACTTACTATTTCCTTTATTAAAGAAGGATTGGTTTTTGCCTGAATGCCTGTTACAAAAAATGTTGCCTTCGTCTTGTAGAGCTTTAAGACATCCAAAATCTGCGGTGTTACCGAGCTTGGTCCGTCATCAAAGGTGAGGTAACACTTTTTGCTGTAGTCGTATTTGTAAACATTGTCCATTTCTGCATCCAGACTGATGTAGCAGTGCTCAAGATAGTCCTCGTAGCGTATTTCACGAAGGCGGTCCGCCTTTATTCGTATTTCCTCGGTGGGACTCGGGTAATAAAAACCATCGTCCTGTAAGATTTGGGCTTTGGTGCTTGCACTTAATATGCGAATAAATGCATCCTTTGGAATATCTCTTAAAAGCATAACGGCTATAAAAATGAGACAAAAGCTTATAACAGCTGTAATGCTCACCAAAGCGGGTATAAAATTGTCTTCTGTTTTTGGTCTTCTTTTTGAAGACTGATAGCTTGATGATAAAAAATTTTTCTTCATATAAAAGTGCACCTCCCTCCACAAATAACATTATACAATTCTTTTTTGCAAATATCAACATTTTGGCACATTTTTTTATGGAAACAATTCTCGCTTATAATAGAGAGAGCGTTGGCAAAATTAAATGTTGAAATTTGTTTTGGAGGTTGTTTATTTTGAAGTCTCGAAAAATAGCATTTACGCTTTTTGCGGGATTTACACTCATAATATTTTCTTATTTTTTCTACTGCATCAATTTTTTGGTAGACGATAGCTACACCGTTATGGAGGGTGCAAACCTCGACAGCCGTCTTCCGCCAGGCATAAGCGTGTGCGAGGACACACTCGAAGCCGGCAAGAACCCAAAAACTTCAGGTACAGTAGGCACAAGAGAGGTGAAAATTGAGTTTCTCGGTCTTGTGAGTGCAGGAAAGGTGAGCGTAAATACCGTTGCCCGCTCTTTTGTCTATCCGTCGGGAGAATGTGTGGGCATAAAGATGTATTCAAGGGGGCTTGTGGTGTCGGGCTTTACGGATTTTGAAACAGATAGCGGAATATGTGTTTCGCCCGGAGCTGTGGCAGGGCTTAAAGAGGGGGATATAATTTATTCCATAAACGGAGTTAAGACTTCTTCTGTAAATGAGTTTGTCTCCCTTTGCGATTCCACAGAGGATATATGTACTCTCGGCGTGGAGAGAGATGATAAGAGCCTTAGCCTAAAGGCTACGCCATCTCTTTGCACAGACGGCCACAAAAGGCTTGGTATATATGTAAAAAATTCTGTGGCAGGCGTAGGAACTATGACCTATACCACAGAGGACTCATCTCTCTTTGGTGCTCTGGGGCACGGAATATCGGATTCGGGCACGCTTGTGCCTTTAAACAGTGCCTCGGTATACAGGGCGGATATTATAGATGTAAAAAAAGGGCAAAAGGGAAGCCCGGGCGAAATTATAGGTGCAATAGATGAGGCTCAGCTCATTGGAGAAGGTACCAAAAATTCGCCACAGGGCGTGTACGGAGTGCTTTCGGGCTATATACCAAAGGGGACTCCGATGGAAGCACTCTCTTCCGACAAGGTCGCAGAGGGCAAGGCACAAATCTTATGTACAGCAAGTGATGAGGACAGAGTGGAAGCATTTGATGTGGAAATAGTTTCGGTAAACCATCTTCGCAAAAACAAAACCAAATCCTTTGCCATAAAGGTTACAGACGAAAGACTTCTTGGTAAAACAGGGGGTATAATTCAGGGGATGTCGGGTTCGCCCGTGATTCAAAATGGTAAAATTGCAGGGGCTGTAACCCATGTTTTTGTGAATGATCCAACAAGGGGTTATGGGATATTTATAGAGAATATGTTAGCGGAGGCAAATAAAATAAAATAACATTGGTGCTCACCTATATTTTATAGGTGAGTTGTTCCAATTTATGTTTGCTTATAGCGGCAAACAAACTAATCTGTTAACAAACGCTGCAGCTGAAAACTTGACTTTCTTTTTTTCTTTGAATATAATAAAGGCAAAAATTAAAACACTCTAAATTTCTTTGCGAGGTGCTTAATAATGTCTCTTTATGATTCATTCGAAAATTTGGCTTTAAAATCCGTTAACTATCTTAAAACTAAAAGAAGAGCAAGACATTGGACCAGAAAAATCAGCGGTCGTCTTGCAAAAGAAAGAACACTTACCCACACACAAAAAAACGATATCAAAGAGTATTATAAAGACTATGCAAAAGTCAATATGATTTTCCATGAGTTTTACACCCAAAAAACAGGAAAGTTCCATAAAAATTATATGGTAGATGATATCTATTACTGTATGGTAGATCCTTATTTTAACAATTGGGAGACAGCCAAACATTTAGATAATAAATGCTTTTATGATAAATGGTATTTCAATGGAGAAAACATCCCCAAAACGCTTGCCAAATGCGCCAACGGAATGTGGATGCTGCCGCAGGATGGTGAATTTTGCTTTGTTTCAAAAGAGCAAGCTTATTCCTATATTTCGCAGCAGGATTGTTGCGTAAAAAAAGCAGCCATGTCGGTTGGCGGCAAAGGTATATACAAAATAACAAAGGGAACACCTGTGGACGAAGTTGCCAAAAGGCTGGACCTTTTAGGCAGCGAAATTATAGTTCAGGAAATAGTTAAGCAAAGCGATGTAATGAATAAGCTTAATCCACATTCGGTAAATACCGTCAGAGTTCTTTCCTTCCTTAACAAAGATGGAAGTGTTACGGTTTATTCTTCAATTGTCAGAATGGGTGTGGATGATAGTTTTGTTGATAATGCTTCAAGTGGTGGAATTACCTGCGGAATTGACGCTGACGGGCGATTAAAATCCGTGGCATATGCTAATAGTGGTACGAGATATGATAATCATCCTACCACCGGTTTAAAATTTGATGAAATAGTTATACCAAACTTTGACAAAGTGCTATCTACTGTTAAAAGGCTGCACAAAGATTTCCCTCATTTCAGATTGCTGTCATGGGATTTCGCTATTGATAAAAACGATGAACCATTAATTATAGAGATTAATCTCTGCTACGGAGGGCTCAATTTCCACCAGCTCAATAACGGACCTCTTTTCGGGGATGATACAAACAAAATATTGGATGAAGTTTTTGGAAAGAACAAAATTTAAGACAATACATATAACGCCATTTGGGGACACACGTTTTTCAAGTTGGCTGATTACAAAACTCATAGTATTATGTAGGTGCAAACTGCTTTCAACCCTGTAATTACGCCGTGTCAGAGGGTGTTTCGTTTTTTTGGAATCAGTAGGCGAAATCCGTGGTTAATTGTAGTTATAATTATATTATCGGAATTTGAAAGGCTGTGGAAAAACCCCAGAAAATATTTGGCAAAGCTGAAAAAGCCATTTGGAGCCATTTGGGGACGGAGCCATTTGGGGACAGCCATTTGGGGACGTACATTTTTTGGTATGCTTTTTGATTAATATAACATACCAAACACATTTAAGGAGAAATCCTATGCACATATATGTAGATGCCCACGCATGCCCTGTAAAGAGTATAATAGAAAGAATAGCAAAAGACAGGATTTTGATCCTGTCTTTTTTTGTGCCCATTTGTGCCTGCCTACATTTTTCACGGCAAGAGTTCAAGAATATTGGATTTTTTGCCCATAAAAGTTCAAAAAACCACAAAAAACGAGGGATATAAGGTTTTGCCGTTGCTTTCTAGGGCTTTTTGCAACTATTTGACGAATGGAGAAAATGCAATTGCACTGCCGAATTTTGCCAATTAAAATGAACTTAACAAAGTTTCAGGAGGTAATAAAAAGTGAAAAACAAGAAAAAGATAGTTATTGTAGACGATAACAGAGATTTTTGTGAAAATGTCCGTGATTTTCTGTCGCTGCAGCCAAACTTGGAGGTAGTGGCAACTGCCTACGACGGAAAATCCGGTTACGAAATGGTACTGGAAACAAAGCCCGACCTGCTGCTTACCGATATAGTTATGCCGGTTATGGACGGTCTTACACTCATAACCAGAATTGCCAACAACTCCGCCATGGCAAAGAAACCCAAAATCATAGTGTTCTCTGCAAGCGGATACGATTCTCTCATAGCAAATGCCACAAGACTTGGTGCAGAGTTCTTCTTTATAAAGCCGTTTGATATGGAGTCATTAAAGGACAGAATAGATGAGGTTTTGTCGGACAAGACCGAAGCATCTCAGGCAGGTGCACAGAAAATGACAAGAGACCTTGAGACCAACATAACAATGTACATCCAGCAGCTTGGCGTTCCCGCACACATAAAGGGCTATCAGTATATAAGAGATGCAATAATGATGGTTATAGAGGATATGGATGCCATAAATTCCATTACCAAATTTCTCTATCCCACAGTGGCAAAGCACTACAATACCACATCATCGAGAGTGGAGAGAGCCATCCGCCATGCAATTGAGGTTGCCTGGGACAGAGGAAATCCCGACATACTAAACGACCTCTTCGGCTACACCATATTAAGCACAAGAGGCAAGCCCACAAACAGTGAATTTATTGCTATGATTGCCGACAAAATCCGTTTGGATATGAAAGTGGGCTAAAAAGCAGCCATCCGAAAGTATTTAAAATTTAATAAAATTTCTATAGAAATTCTAAAAAATATATGTTACAATATATGTATAATCTACTTTCGGAGGTAAATTATGGATTTTTTTAATGTACTCACGCTAATTGGCGGCCTTGCACTGTTCCTGTACGGAATGGATGTAATGGGCGACAGCTTAAAGAAGCTTGCAGGCGGAAAGCTTGAGGCCTTTCTTGCAAAACTCACATCAAACAGAATCAAAGGCTTTTTATTGGGACTCGTTGTAACGGCTGTTATTCAGTCGTCATCGGCTACCACGGTTATGCTCGTTGGTTTTGTTAACTCGGGCATTATGAAGCTCGGACAGACAATAAGCATCATTATGGGTGCCAATGTTGGTACTACCGTTACTTCCTGGCTGCTGTCTCTTACAGGTCTTAGCGGAGACACTTTCTGGATTAAGATATTTAAGCCCTCATCATTTACTCCCATTCTTGCTGCAATAGGCGTTATTATGACTATGATGGGCAAGGACAACAAGAAAAAGGGAATCGGAACTATCCTTTTGGGCTTTGCCGTACTTATGTTTGGTATGGAAACCATGAGCGGCTCTATGGACGGTCTTAAAGACAGCCCTGCCTTTGCACAGGCGCTTATAATGTTCCAAAACCCCATTTTAGGTATAATCACAGGTACTCTCCTTACGGCTATTATCCAGTCGTCATCAGCATCTGTGGGTATACTTCAAGCTCTTGCCATTACAGGTACAATTCCGTATTCTATGGCAATCCCGATTATACTCGGTCAGAACATAGGTACTACCATAACACCTGTTATATCCTCCATAAGCGGAAATGCCGATTCCAAAAGAGTTGCCATAGCTTGTGTATATATAAAGATGATAGGCGTTATCATAGTTGCCGCTGTATTCTACATTATAAATGCCCTCTTCCCGCTTCCTTTTATGAGCCAGAGTGTTACCGCATTTGACATAGCTGTAGTACATACACTGTTTAACATTATATCCACAGTTATCCTTATGCCGTTTAGCTCATTTATAGAAAAAATCTCCGACAGAAGCATACGGGGCCAGAAGGTAGCAGGCGACGATGTGTTCGCTACTCTCGACGACAGATTTTTGGATATGCCCGGCTTTGCTGTGGAAAAGTGTAACGATCTTGTATACAGTATGGCACAGATTACAAAGGATGCTATAGTAGATGCAACAGCTATGATAAATAATTTTGATTCCTCCAAGGTAGAGCCTCTTATAGAAGCGGAAGGTCTTGTGGATAAATACGAGGACAAGCTTAGCACATATCTTGTTAAGCTCTCTGCAAGAGACCTTACCGAAAGGGATTCCAACGAGGTTACACAGCTTCTGCATGTAATAGGCGATGTGGAAAGAATGAGCGACCACTCTGTAAATCTTCTTGAGGTTGCACAGGAAATGAACGACAAGGGCATACAGTTCTCGCCCGAAGCACAAAAGGATCTGGAGGTATTTATATCCGCTGTGCGTGATATCATAACACTTACAACCGACTCCTTTGTAACGGGCAACCTTGAGGGCGCAAAGCTCGTAGAGCCTCTTGAACAGGTTATAGACAAAATGAAGCTCAAGATAAAGGCAAGCCACATCCAGAGACTAAAGGAAGGTCAGTGCACCGTAGAATACGGCTTTATCCTTGCCGATATACTCACAAACTGCGAGAGAATTGCCGACCACTGCTCAAATGTTGCGGTATGTATGCTCGAGCTTGCTCAAGGAAGCTTCGATACTCACGAATACTTAAGCCATGTTAAGTATGACGGCGAAAACAACTTTGCCGAGAAGTATGACGAGTTCCTCAAAAAGTATGCTATATAATCCAAAATAAAAAATGGAGAAAATCGCTTTTGCGATTTTCTCCATTTTCCATAATTCTGCATTCTTCATTCAGCATTCTGCATTATTTAATGTCTGTCACAATTATTTCCGATGGCTTTTCCATAACCCAAGCTTTTTCCGAAAGTCTCTTGAGCTTTTTAAATGCGGTTGCATAGTAGTGTCCGTCGCATATTCTTTCGTCGCACACCACGGTAATATCCAGATACTTTCTCTTTTGCACACTTCCGTCGCTCTGGGTTACATACTTTGTCTTTTTCATACCCATAGATATAAAAAGCGGAATATTCCCAAAGTCGTACAGGTGATGGAACACAGGCTCAATACCCAGTGAACCCACATTTGTTATAAACATAGAACTGTGGAAAGGACTTAAATTTGTAAGAAATCTGGGAAGAAGACCAAAATAATCAAAACCTCTTAATATCCACATAACTCCGCAAAGGATAAATCTTGGAATATAGGTAAGAAGTCTTACAAGAAAATCCATCGCATTTGAGTCACCCTCTATTTTGTTGTCTACCACAAGCTTTTCTATTGTGGCATACACATCGTCTAAAGTGGCATCGGGTGTGGCGGGAATCTTGATTATTGTTTCTTGAGCATCAAGAGCCATTTCCTTTTTTATGGCAAGGCACATTTCTATGCTGTTTCTTGCATAAATCTTGTGGCCTCTTATAAAGCGGTTTATACCCGGATACGATGCTACCGTCTGCACATATGCAGTAAGGATTACATGCATCATACCAAGACCAGGCATACCGTTTTTGCGTTTTTCGTGTATATATTTATCTGTTTCCGTAATGTCGATTGTTGTAGAAAACTGATTTGCAGCACCGTTACGGCTGGGCATAAATACCGCACCCACCACATTCATCGGAGGCAGAGATCTTATCTTGCGTCCTTCTCTTTTCACATCATCTCACCCTTATTGTAAATTTTTTATTAACATTATATTATCAATTTAGTCGAATTTTGTCAAGTTGTGAAATTATGGGTCACATCCTATGTTGCTCCAATGCCCTGCGTTTTGTTGACAAAGACATATATAATATGTATAATTAAAGAATGTTATACGAAAGGAATGTGTACTGTGCTAAAGAGAATACTAAGCGTGTTTTTAGTGCTTGCGTCACTTGTTGTACTTGGCTCCTGCTCGTCAGGCGGCGATGAGGGGACAGTCAATACCGAGCGCTGGACAGGAAAATATATGTGGCTCAATGAAGAAACCGAGGAATTTAAGCTTTTAGATGCAGTTGGCATAGACGAACAGACGGTGAGCTTTATTCTTGAATCCTCAAGAATATCGGAGGAATTTCAGGCTCGCACCAAAAGCGCAAGCGGAAGATATCTTGTGGAAAACTTAGGCTCAAAAACCGTCAAGGTCACACTTTCATCCGACGGCGATATGATAGTTGTAGACGATATGTGGACAGATGACATTTCGCTTCGCCAAGAGAACTGGACGGGCAAATACTACCGCATTCAAGAGGGAGACGAAGTGCCCAAATTCGGCGACAAGGCGTGGAACGGCAAGTATATTTGCGATGCCCTTGGCCAAGAGGTGTCGGTGTACGGCATAAGAGAAGGCTATGCCCTCTTTACTTACAATGGCCAAGAGGACGGCGAGGAGGTAATATATAGCCTTCGCTGTCTGGAGGCAGAAAAGGGCAAGGCGGTATTTACCGAGGGTCAGAGACTCATAATCCTCGAGCGTATGACACGAGGCAGATTAAAGGTTACGGATTTATATATGAATGATTCCGAAAACAAAGGAATATCGGGCATCTACACAAAGAAATAAAGAGGATTCTTATGGAAGATAAAATAAATCAATGTGAAATGTGTGCATACTACGACGAGGACGAATGCACCATAAGTCTTGACGAGGACGATATTGCAAGATTTATGGGCCAGCCATACGGAGCGTGCTCGTACTTTAGTATGTACGACGAATATAAAATAGTAAGAAAGCAGAATTAACTATGCAAAATCAGTTTTCAAGAAGCGAGCTTATGCTGGGCAAAGAATCCACGAAGCTCCTTTCTAAAGCAAAAATAGCTCTGTTTGGTCTTGGCGGTGTGGGCGGATATGCCCTTGAGGCACTTGCCCGAATGGGCGTGGGCACAATTCATATAATAGACAGCGACACCGTGGACATTACAAACTTAAACAGGCAGATTATTGCCCTCTCTTCAACAGTTGGGCAGAATAAGACGGACGCATTTGAAAAGAGGATAAAAGACATAAATCCCTCCTGCAAGGTGGAAAAGTTTAATATGTTCTATCTTCCCGAAAATGCAGATGTGTTCGATTTTGCATCGTATGACTATGTTATAGACGCCATAGACACTGTAACTAGTAAAATAGATATCATAAAAAGATGCACCCTTTCGGGTACAAAGGTCATATCATCTATGGGCACAGGAAACAAATTAGACCCCACAATGCTAAAGGTTTCGGATATATATGACACCAAGGTATGCCCGCTTGCCAGAGTTATGCGCTATGAGCTTAAAAAGCTGGGCGTGCCCTCGCTTAAGGTGGTATATTCCGAGGAAAAGCCCGTCCCTCCCGACAGCGAGGCACTGGAGGAATACATTAAAGACAATCCCGAGCGGGAAGGCAGGGTTGCACCCGGCTCAACCTCATTTGTTCCGTCTGTGGCAGGACTTATAATTGCCTCGGAGGTAATAAAGGATTTGATTTCAAAAGGCGTGGAGAAGGATATATGAAAAAAAGAGCACTTGTTGCTATGAGCGGCGGTGTGGACTCTGCTGTGAGTGCATACCTTGCAAAGAAGGAAGGCTACGAATGTATAGGAGCCACTATGATTCTTTGCAATCGCAAAAAAGCCATAGCCGAAGCCAATGACGCAAGGCGTGTGTGCGAAAAGCTTGGCATAGAGCACTATACCATAGATTATACAAAAGAATTTGAAGATATTGTAATAAATAGCTTTGTAAACTCCTATATGCAGGGCAAAACCCCAAACCCCTGCATTGTGTGCAACCAAAGCCTTAAATTCGGGCTTTTGTTTTCCAAGGCAAAGGAGCTTGGCTGCGACACTGTGGTTACGGGGCACTATGCAATAGCAGAAAACGGAGTTATAAAAAAAGCAAAGGATTTAAAAAAAGACCAGAGCTATGTGCTGTGGTCCATACCAAAGGACAATCTTGGCTCTGTGTATTTCCCTCTTGGATACTACACCAAGGATGAGGTAAGGAAAATTGCACTCCAAAACGGCTTTGTGTCTGCCAGAAAGTCCGACAGTCAGGATATATGCTTTGTGGCGGACGGCGACTATGCTTCGTTTATAGAAAACCACACGGGTAAAAAAGCCCCAAAGGGTAACTTTGTAGATATGCAAGGAAACGTCCTCGGCACTCACGAGGGCATAATAAGATACACCGTAGGCCAGCGAAAAGGGCTTGGAATAGCCTTTGGAAAGCCAATGTATGTAAAGGGCAAAAGCTCACTTTCAAACGAGGTGGTTTTGTGCTCTGACAGAGAGCTTTTTAATACAGAGGTAACGGCATCGGATGTAAACATTCTATGTGATGACCAATTTAAAAATGAGATAAGAGCAAAGGCAAAAATCCGCTACAACCAAACAGAGCAGGATTGCACCGTATATCCCATGGAAAACGGAAGAATGAAAATTGTTTTTGATGTCCCCCAGCGTGCTGCGGCACCGGGGCAGTCGGTGGTTGTATATATGGATGATGTTGTTTTTGGCGGAGGTGTCATAGATTAATATGGCAAGAGAACTCACTAATGGCGAGCTTGCACAAAGAAGTATGATAAAAAAATACCGCAAGGAAATATGGAATCCGTTTATAGCCGCCGTTAAACGCTATGAGCTAATAGACGAGGGCGACAGGATTGCAGTGTGCATATCGGGCGGTAAGGACTCTATGCTTATGGCTTGCCTTATGGCACATCTTAAAAGGATTAGTGCCGTGCCATTCGATGTGGTCTATCTTGTTATGGACCCCGGCTACAGCGAAGAAAACCTAGAGAAGATAAAGCAAAATGCAAGCACTCTTAACATCCCCATAACCGTGTTTGAAACAGATATATTTTTTGTGGCAGATTCTGTGGACAGTTCCCCCTGCTACCTCTGTGCAAGGATGCGAAGAGGCCACCTCTACTCAAAAGCAAAGGAAATGGGATGCAACAAGATAGCCCTCGGGCATCACTTAAATGATGTAATAGAAACAACTCTTATGGCTATGATGTACGGCTCGCAAATTCAGGGAATGCTCCCGAAACTCAAAAGCACAAACTTTGAGGGTATGGAACTTATACGCCCTATGTTTTGCATAAAGGAAGAGGATATCATTTCCTGGGCACGCTACAACTCGCTCCAGTTCCTCGCTTGTGCGTGCAAGTTTACAGAAAACTCACAAAAATCACAAATGGAAGAGCTTTCTAAAAGAAAAGAAATAAAAGAGCTTATAAAGCACGCATCACGCTTAAATCCCGATGTAGAGAGAAATATGCTAAAGAGCCTTCACAATCTCCATCTGGATACCTTTATAGAATACAAATCACAGGGCGAGAGACACTCGTTTCTGGAAAGATTTTAAGGAGAAAAAAATGTACTGTTTAAATTGCAAAAAGAAAGTTGACGACGGACCTATTATATGCCCCGAGTGCAACAAACCGCTAAAGCCCGAGAGATGTCCAGAGTGCTGGACAAAGCTGGACGGCGACATATGCTCAAAATGCGGATGCGATATACCAAGGTATATCAAAGAAAAAGAGGAAGAGTACACAAAGCAAAAAGCACACGCATCTAAAAGAGACAAAATAAAATCACTTCCCCTGTGGATTAAAATTTTGGTCCCTGTTTTAGTTCTGGCTGTTATTTTGGGCGGTGTGTTAAACCTTTACTACAGGGATTACCGCAGAAACAAAGAGGCAGGTGCGCTTGCTTTTGAAATGATAGAAAAGACCGACGCTGCAATAGAGGAGATCTCCAAGATTGCCTCCTACTATGAAGCGGAAGTATATGATATGGACTGGCTAAACCATGTTGAAAACGCTGCAAAGGTAAGAGAAAAATACAAAGATGAAATCGACAGTGTTAAAAGGTCCCGCGAGCCGATAGTATATGCAAATAATCTTGTTGCAAAGACAGGAAGCAAAAAGTATCCACAGCTCTGTGAAAAGCTGTATTACTGCTACAACGAGTGCTACGCTTATGTTGTGGGCGAAAAGGGCAAGTACCCTCATTACCTCGAAAACTACAACGAGCTTGTAGAAGACTACAAAGCTGTAAGAGACGAAATCAACACTTTAATTGATAAAAAATAGTTGCAACCTTTTTTATATAGAAAAGGTATTATAAATGGAAAACTAAAAAGATAAAAAAAGGAGATAAAAAAATGAAAAAAATACTCTCAATAATTCTTGCACTTTCTATGATTTTCGCTCTCGCTTCCTGCGGGGATACCGAAACAAAGGACACTATGACAGAAAACAACAAAATCGAAAATGATGTCCAGGTGGAAGAAGAAATAATCGAAAACAACGAAGAAAATACAGAAAATGATGAAAAGGAAGAAAAACCCTCTTCCGACAAAAAGGAAGAGACAAAACCCGAAGAGAAACCTGAAGAAAAGCCTGAAGAGAAGCCCGAAGAAAAACCCCAGACCAAGCCCGAAGAAAAGCCCCAGGAGGAAGTTGGCTCAAATTCTGTGGCATACAAGCTTTTAGCTGACTTCAAGAAAAATGCGTCCTCCGACTGCCTTACCATAGCAAACAAGCTTTTGGAAAACCCCGTAATTGAGTTTATGGGCGGAGCTATGGAGGTTTCCGAAGGCTACCTTACAGGCTTTGAAAATGTTGAAATAAAGGGATTCAAGAGCGGAGCTATGTTTGCTCCTATGATTGGCACAATCCCCTTTGTAGGCTATGTGTTTGAGCTTGAAAGTGCAGACAAAACAGCAGAATTCATAAGCACCTTAAAGGCAAACGCTAACCTTAGATGGAACATCTGCACCTCGGCAGACGAAATGGTTGCAACCTCTGTTGGAAACAAGGTGTTCTTTGTAATGAGCCCTGTATCTTTTGAAGAGTAAAAATATGGAGGAGGTATATTAGTGGTTTTTTCAAGTATACCGTTTTTGTACTACTTTCTTCCTGCAGTGATGCTTTTGTATTTTGCAGTTCCCAAAGCTTTAAAAAACACTGTGCTTCTCGTATTCAGCCTTGCGTTTTATGCGTGGGGAGAGCCGGTCTATGTGTTTCTTATGATGGGAACTGTTGTTATAAATTACTTTCTGGGAATTCTTACAGAAAAATTTAAAGGAAGACCTCTTTCGAAGGTCTTCCTGTCTTTGTCCGTTATTTTTTGCCTGGGAGCACTGGGATTTTTTAAATATGCGGACTTTTTTATAAAAAACACCAATTCGCTTTTTAATGTGAATGTGCCTCTTCTTAATATAACGCTTCCCATTGGCATAAGCTTTTACACCTTCCAGATAATGAGCTATGTTATAGATGTGTACAGAGGCGAGGTTAAGGCGCAAAGAAATATCATAGACCTGGGTGCTTATGTGTCGCTTTTTCCACAGCTTATTGCAGGCCCTATAGTAAGATACAAGGATGTTGCGCTTCAGTTAAAAGAAAGAGTACACTCCATAGACAAGGCGTACAATGGAATCTGCCGTTTTGTAGCCGGTCTTTCCAAAAAAGTAATCCTTGCAAACACTCTTGGCGAAATGTGTGCCTCGTTTTTGGAAACAGGCGATAAATCCGTTCTTCTCTACTGGCTTTATGCCATATGCTATATGCTCCAGATTTATTTTGACTTTTCGGGCTACAGTGATATGGCAATAGGTCTTGGAAAGATATTTGGCTTTGATTTTATGGAGAACTTCCGCTATCCGCTTGTATCGCGGAGTATAACTGAGTTTTGGAGAAGATGGCACATATCCCTTGGAACCTGGTTTCGAGACTATGTGTACATTCCCCTTGGCGGAAACAGAAAGGGAGCTAAAAGGCACATTGTAAACATACTCATTGTGTGGCTTTTAACAGGCTTCTGGCACGGTGCGGAATGGAACTTTATTATATGGGGATTGTATTTTGGCATTCTTCTTCTGGCAGAAAAGTTCTTTTTGGGAAAGCTTATTGGAAAAAGCAAAATCATAAGCCACATTTATGTGTTCTTCTTTGTAACCATTAGCTTTGGCATATTCAGTGCATCGGGGCTCGGACAGTCTATAAGAACTGTGGGCGGTATGCTGGGATTTTTATCACTGCCCTTTGTGTCGCAGAGCTTTTCTTATGCCTTAAGAAACTTCGGCTTTGTAATAATAGTTTCAGCCGTTTGTGCAACACCGCTCTGGTATAACCTTAAAACAAGGATAAACTCAAAAAGAAGTACAAGACTCATATACACCGCACTTCAAATCCCTGTTTTAGTTATACTGACTCTTGTAGCTACGGCATATCTTGCAGACGGGTCGTTTAATCCGTTTTTATATTTTAGATTTTAAAACCATAAGAGGTTTCATATGAAAAAAACTATTGTAACTATATTTGCAGTTTTAATATACTTTGTTAGTGCACTTTGTATTTTTATTCCCAAGGACGACTATTCCGTGTCCGAGCGAAGAGCTCTTGCAAAAATGCCCGAATTTACTTTGGAGAGCTTATTTAACGGAAACTTTTCGCAGGATTTTGAAAAGTATGCCACAGACGCCTTTCCATTCAGGGATGCTATGCGCTCTGTAAAGGCGTTCTTTTCTACACGCATACTAGGGAAGGCAGACAACAACGGTCTTTTTACCGCAGACGGCCACATATCAAAGATAGATTCCCCTCTCGACGAAAAGATGCTTGATTTTGCCTCGGATAAATTTAAGTTCATCATAAAAACTTATGTAAAAGATTCAAACGCCAAGTTCTACTTTACAATCGTACCCGACAAGAATATGTATATTGCAAAAGAAAACGGATATCCCTCTATGGATTATGCCTCTCTTACAGAGGGTATGAAAAAGAGAACAGAGGGTATGGAATATATAGATATTTCGCATCTTTTAAGTGATGAAACCTACTATTTTACCGACACCCACTGGCGTCAGGAGTGTCTGCCCCCTGTGGCAGAATACATCGGCAGTAAGATGGGTGTGGATGTATCGGCTAAGTATGATGTAAATACTCTTGGCAAAGATTTTTACGGAGTGTATGTGGGTCAGTATGCCTTGCATACTAAGCCCGACACCATAAAGTATCTTACAAACGACACCATAAATTCGTCAATAGTTAAATACTACGACACAGGCATGGCAAAAAAGGGCGATATGTACAATATGGAAAAGGCAAACGGCCTTGACCCATATGAGATGTTTCTTTCGGGAGCTATGCCCATAGCCACAATAGAAAACCCCAATGCCAAAGAGGAAAGGGAGCTTATACTATTTAGAGATTCCTTCGGAAGCTCTATAGCGCCTCTCTTTTTGGAAGGGTACAGCAAGATAACGCTTGTGGATATACGCTATGTTCAGAGCGGTATGCTCGGAGGATTTTTGAATTTTGAAAATGCCGATGTGCTGTTTATGTATTCGAGTTCGCTTCTTAATAATAGTACGGCATTAAGATGAGTTTCTTTTCCAAAAGAAACAAAATGTTTTACAGATTAGATTTAATAAGTGCCCCAGCGCCAAGAAAGAAATTAATTCTTAATTATTTGGGAAAAGACCGTAGGGGTGACCTGCAGGTGCCACCCCTACAACCCCTCCCCGTCCGCTAGGTCTTTTAC
>JAZNFW010000057.1:0-2562 GCA_045576175.1 Clostridia bacterium
ATATTATCCTTAATTATAAACCAAAATGCATAAAATGGCAAGGCTTTTTGCACCAAAACTCACTTACAAGCTGTTCCAATAAAATATTGAGCATTTTTTGCTAAAATTCGCTCTCAAATGTTGAAAAAAGGCAAAAGCTGTGTTAATATTAATGTATCATAATAACTTAGGAGGAAATTAGTGTGTCTACCGAGAGAAAGCCGATTTACGGAAAGCTTACAGTAATTTGCATGAAGGGCTGTGAAGAGCTTGCGGACAAGATAGATTTCTATCTTAAAAGATTCAGAAGCGAATTTGAGGATGAGGAAACATATATTGCAAAAATAAAGTGTCCTCGTTTTGGTTCCGGCGAAGCCAAGTGCGTGCTCAACGAAACCGTAAGAGGTAATGATGTATTTATTATCTGCGATGTATTTAATCACGGCGTTACATACAATATGTACGGGGTTGAAAATCATATGAGCCCTGATGATCACTATCAGGATCTTAAGAGAATTATTGCCGCTATGAGCGGTAAGGCAAGAAGAATTACTGTTGTTATGCCCATGCTCTACGAGGGCAGACAGCACCGCAGAACTGCAAGAGAGTCTTTAGACTGTGCACTTGCACTTCAGGAGCTTGTAAATATGGGTGTTACAAACATCCTAACCTTTGATGCTCACGATGCAAGAGTTCAGAATGCAATTCCGATTTCCGGATTTGACGATGTTCAGACAACATACCAAATGCTTAAGGCTCTTACAAGAGTTGTGCCCGACATAAGCTTCGACAAGGAATCCACCATAGTTATCTCCCCCGACGAGGGCGGTATGAACAGATGTATGTACTATTCATCCGTTCTTGGTCTGGACCTTGGCATGTACTATAAGAGAAGAAATTACTCGGTAATAGTAAACGGCAAAAACCCCATAGTAGCTCACGAATATTTAGGTAGCAGCGTGGAAGGCAAGGATGTAATGATTGTAGACGATATGATTTCCTCCGGTGAATCCGTTCTCGACATAGCACAAAAGCTCAAGGCACAGGGGGCAAGAAGAATATTTATATTCACAGCATTCGGTCTCTTCTGCAACGGTCTTGACGCATTTGACGAAGCTTATGAAAAAGGATTTATAACCAAGGTGTTTACAACTAACCTTGTGTACCGTATGCCCGAGCTTAAAGATAAAGGCTGGTACTGCGAGGTTGATATGTCTAAGTATATTTCCATACTTATAGACACAATAAACCACGACGAAACCATAAGCCAGCTCCTCGTTCCCGTGAACAGAATAAAGGCTCTTATGGAAAGACATAAGGAAGAATTAAAAGAGCAGGTATCACTCTTTGAAGGCGAGAAAAAATAATACATAAGTTTTATATGCGGAGTACCCGAGAGGGTGCTCCGTATTGTTTTGTTTTTATTTTTTATGAGTGCCTCAACGCCCATAAAAAAATTAATTTTTAATTATTTGGGAAAAGACCGAGGGGGTGTCCTGCAGGTGCCACCCCCTCAACCCCCTCCCCGTCCGCTGTGAAATATGCAGGGAAATCAAAACTAAAAAGCCAAAGGCTAATCGTCGCTGCGGAGGCGGGCATTTGCCCGCTTGTCCTCGCTAAACGGCAAATGTATAAGGGAACTTAAATTTACATTTGCCGTTTCCGATAGCTTAGGCTTTTTATTTTTGCTTTCTTATTTCCGCATATTTCAAGGCGGAATTTTAGTTTGTGCTTATCGTAAGTTTGTTCTCAATTGGCGGTTTAGTTATACAATATATTTACAAAAGGCTCAAAAACTGTGTTAAAAGTCATGCCTCCCGCCACAGTATATATTATATTTTTCCAACACGCATACAATGTCCTCAACAGCATCAAAATCAGAAAGCCCATCGTCAGAAATAATGCTCTTGATTTCATCCAGAGCCATTATTGCCTTTTCGTTTATTTTGTTGGTGAAATTATCACCCATATCAGAAAAAATTTTTTCAATAGAATCCTTTATACAACATTCTAACAACTCATATCTTACATCCATTTTATCACTCCAAAACTAATTATTGTTTCAATTATATCACCCTCATCCCAAAAATACAACAGAAAATTCTAATATATTATTAAAATTTAATTTGAATTATAATAATATCATAAAAACTTAAATGAGGTTAATAAAATGGCTTTCAATCCTAAACCCACCAAGAAAAAAGTACAAGCAGAATACAAAACAATGTATATTGCAAGTGAATTGGCAGAAAAGATAAACGAGCTTGCCAAAAAGCACGAGACAAGCTTTAACAATGTTGTAATAAGCATAATAGAGGACTTTTTTGACAGGCAGAATGGCGAATAAACCCAAACTGTTCAATTGAAAACAAACTACGCTAAGCACAAACTAAAATTCCGCCTTGAAATATGCGGGAGTAAGAAATCAAAAAGAAAAAGCCAAAGCTATCGGAAACGGCAAATGTACTAACTCAGTTCCCTTATACATTTGCCGTTTAGCGAGGACAAGCGGGCAAATGCCCGCCTCCGCAGCGACGATTAGCCTTTGGCTTTTTATTTTTGTTTTCCCTGCATATTTCACAG
>JAZNFW010000058.1:0-6667 GCA_045576175.1 Clostridia bacterium
ATATAGCACCAATAAAAGCAATTATCATAGCAGGAAGGCTGATGTATGAGCACAGCATACCTACTACGGCACAAAGACCAAAAACGAGCCAATTGGATTTTAATTCACACACTCTGTCGTCATACACGCTCTCGGGTGCAAAAAACACCTTGGAAATGAGAGAAAATATAAAACTTGAAAAGAGAGTGTTTTTAACGGTGGCACGAACGCATAGCATAATCACACTCAAAACGCACAAGATGAGAGCCAATATGAGAGATACCGACAGTGAAAAGTCTTTTATTGCAGATACCAAAAGTGCTCCCAGTGAAAAGGAAAGAAGAAGCTTTCCAAGGTCGCACGCTCTTGTGTGAGGAAAATTATTTATAAAATTCAAAACAAAACTCTTTTGTTTAAAGCTTTCTATACATTCGCCGTGGCGGGAATATATTGACCGCAGTGTGTCAAACGGAAAGCGCACAAGAGATGCAAAAAAGCTTGTGCCAACAAAGGAAAGATTCATAAATCTCTCCTTAAACCAGGAAAGTATAAGGCTTATTTTACACTTATTTCCAAAAAAATTGCATACGCCCGAAACTGCCCTTCCTATAAGGCTGTTGTCGTAATAGCCTATAAGGGCAGTGCATAATTTTATAATATATATGTATATGCGTTTTAGTATCATAGTGCCTTCCTCTAGTTTCTTCATTATAATACAATATACAGTATATCTCAAAAGCGCCAAAATATCAAGCTTTTTACATATTTTTTAAAAAAGGTATTGCATTTTGAAAAAAGGCGTGTTATAATAACAGTAACAATTACTATTATTGAAATGAGGTGACAGTATGTCAACTGTTTTAAAGCACAGTAAACAGCGAGATGCAATACTTACAATGCTGCGTTCCCGTTACGATCATCCTACGGCAGAGCAGCTTTATACAGACCTCAAAGCCGACTTCCCAAGGCTTAGCCTTGGCACAGTGTACAGGAACTTAAGTCTTTTGGAGTCTTTGGGTGAGGTAATAAGAATCACCACAGACGGTGCGGGCGACAGATTTGATGCAAATGCACATAATCACTACCATTTTGCCTGTGAGTGCTGCTCGAGGGTAGACGATGTGCCGATTCCTATGGATTTGGCAATAGACGAGGTTGCTCACAAGGCTCTGGGAGCACAGATTAAGAGACATTCTACAATATTTTTCGGTGTTTGCAAAAATTGTTTAAAAAAGTCTTGACAAATTAAAAATTTATGTTATAATAACAATAACAGTAATGATTACTATTATTAATTTATATAATTTCAGGAGGATAAAATTATGAAAAAATTTGTATGTTCAGTTTGCGGTTATGTTCACGAAGGCGAAGCGGCTCCCGAAAAGTGCCCCGTATGTAAGGTGCCTCAGGAAAAGTTCAAGGTTATGGAAGAGGGTGCAGCTCTTGCAGCAGAGCACGAATACGGCGTATATGCAAAGACTGTAAAGAATAACCCCGACATAAGCGAAGAAGACAAGAAATACATCTTTGAACAGCTTATGGCAAACTTCAATGGTGAGTGCGCAGAGGTTGGAATGTATCTTTGCATGGCAAGAATAGCACACCGTGAAGGTTATCCCGAGGTTGGTCTCTACTGGGAAAAGGCAGCTTATGAAGAAGCAGAGCACGCAGCAAAGTTTGCAGAGCTTCTTGGCGAGGACTTAGAGCCTAATATGAAAGCTACAACAAAGGATAACTTAAAGTGGAGAGTTGACTGCGAATACGGTGCAACACAGGGTAAATTCGACCTTGCAGCTTGTGCTAAAAAGAACGGCCTCGACGCTATACACGACACTGTTCACGAAATGGCGCGCGATGAAGCAAGACATGGCAGAGGTCTTGAAGGACTTTTAAAGAGATACTTCTAATAAACTATTATTTCAGCCGTCCGCAGAAAACTCTTTGCGGACGGTATTTTTTTAAAAAGGGGAGGCAAAAATGATGGATAAAAAGGTTGTAGATTTACTTAACGAGCAAATTGTAAAAGAGCTGTATTCAGCTTATCTTTATCTTGATTTTTCAGTTTTTTATGAAGCCGAGGGGCTCGACGGCTTTGCAAACTGGTATATGATTCAGGCACAGGAGGAAAGAGACCACGCGATGTTGTTTTTGAAGTATCTGCAGATGTGCGGAGAAAAGGCGTCTCTTGGGGCAATCGGCAAGCCTGACAAGGAGCTGAAAACTCTTATGGACCCCTTAAAAGCTGGACTTGAGCACGAAAAGTATGTAACAAGTCTTATAAATGACATCTATGCGGCTGCATATGATGTTAAGGACTTTAGAACAATGCAGTTTCTTGACTGGTTTGTAAAGGAACAGCTTGAAGAAGAAAAAAATGCCGATGATATGATTAAAAAAATGGAATTATTCGGAAACGACTCCAAGGGACTTTATTCACTTGACAGTGAGTATGCTTTGAGAGTGTACACGGCTCCTTCGCTGGTGTTATAATTTATATCACAAGTGATATAATATACCGAGGAGATGATTATATGAAAAAAACAGCATCAATTATTTTAAGCATTCTTATGATGGCATTTATTATGACCTCTTGCGGTGCAAATCAAAACAGAACGGATGCGGGAAATAAATCCCAAACAGCACAGAATGCACCCGATACTTCAAAATTTATAGGTGAAGACAGTGCAAAGAAGATAGCACTGGAGCGAGCAGGGCTTAGTGCGGTTGATGTAATTTTTGAAAGAACAGAGCTTGACAAAGACGACGGTATATGGCATTATGAAATAGAGTTCCGTCAGGGCACCACAGAGTATGATGCCAGGATAAAAGCCGATGACGGAACGGTTATATCCTTTGAAACGGATTACAGAGACTAATAAATTAAAATGATGAGCTTCCGCCTCTTTCAAAGGGGCGGAGCTATCTTTGCGTTTTGATAGACAACGGCTACATTGCGAGAAATCGCACAAATAGGAGGAAGCTATGCGTAAGACAAAAATTGTATGCACTATAGGACCTGCAAGCGATACCGAGGAGGTGCTCACCGGACTTTGCAGGGCAGGTATGAATGTTGCAAGGCTCAACTTTTCCCACGGTACACATGAGGACCACCAAAAAAGAATAGATTTAATAAAAAAGGTTCGTGATAAATTAAAGCATCCCCTTGCAATCCTTCTGGATACCAAAGGCCCCGAGTACAGAATAAAAACCTTTGAAAACGGCAAGGTGTTTCTTTCGGACGGAAGTGAATTTACCTTTACAACCGAAGATGTTTTGGGAAATGAAAACATAGTTTCCGTAAGCTATGAGGGAATCTGCGATGAGCTTTTCCCCGGTGATACAATCCTACTTAATAACGGACTTCTTTCCTTTGAGGTTATAAGGATAGAAAAAAACAATGTAGTTTGCAAGGTGTTAATCGGCGGTGAGCTTTCCGACAGAAAGAGTATGAGCTTTCCCGGTAAGGTGATGAAACAGGTGTACCTTTCCGAGCAGGATAAGGAAGATATCCGTCTGGGTGTAAAAAACGAGGTCGAATTTATCGCCTGCTCCTTTGTCTCAAACAAGCAGAATGTGCTGGATGTGAGGGAGTATCTCGATAGCCTTGGTGCCAACAATATAGAGATTATTGCCAAAATAGAAAATCAGGCAGGAGTAGATAACATTGACGAAATCTGTCAGTGCTGTGACGGAGTTATGATTGCCAGAGGCGATATGGGTGTGGAAATTCCGTTTGAAAAGCTCCCCGGAATTCAGAAAAAGCTCATTACCAAGTGCAGACTTCTTGGCAAAAGAGTAATTACCGCAACAGAAATGCTCGAAACTATGATATACAATCCGCGTCCTACCAGAGCGGAGATTTCCGATGTTGCCAATGCGGTGTACGACGGCACCAGTGCAATTATGCTCTCGGGCGAAACGGCTGCGGGCAAGTACCCAGTAAAGACAGTGGAGGTTATGGCAAAAATAGCCGAAACCACCGAGAATAATATCCACTACGCCAAGAGATTCCGCAATACTGATTTCCAGATAAGAAACACAGTGGATGCCATATCGCACGCTACCTGCGGAATGGCTATAGATATTGGTGCAAAGTCTATTGCAGCCTGCTCGCTTTCGGGTATGACTGCAAGGATGGTTTCGCGTTTCCGTGCACCTGTGGATATTGTAGGTCTTACCACCGATGAGAGAACCTGGCACAAGCTATCTCTTTCGTGGGGCGTAATTCCTGCTATGTGTGAAAAGTTTACTTCTACAGATGTACTTTTCTACACTGCACATAAGATGACACAGCAGATTCTAAACCTTGAAAAAGGCGACAAGGTTGTTATAACAGGCGGTGTTACAACAGGCGAATCAGGAAACACCAATCTTATCAAAATAGAAGAGATGTAAAATAAATATAGTAAAATCTCCCAAATTAAAGTTTGGGAGATTTTTTGCTTGTAATGGGACATACTACAAATGGGTGATAGTATGGAATCGGTGTGGCACAATATAGAAAAACCGCATTTTCCCTCGCTTACGGGGGATATAAAAACCGATGTTCTTGTTATAGGCGGAGGTATGGCAGGTGTTTTGTGTGCATATATGCTAAGTAAGGAAGGTGTAGGTTGTGTGCTTGTAGAAGCAAATGAAATCCTATCAGGCATTACAAAGAACACAACTGCCAAAATCACATTTCAGCACGGCAGTGTATACCAAAAGCTTATCAAACGCTTTGGTGTAGACACGGCACAGGCGTATTTTCTGGCAAACAGAGATGCTCTTAATGAGTATGAAAGGCTTTGCAAAAATATCGATTGTGATTTTGAAAAATGCGATTCTTTCGTATATTCACGCACAAACAGGAGAAAAATCGAAGACGAAGTAAAAGCTTTAAATACTGTAGGATGCCCTGCCCGATTCACACAAAGGACATCACTGCCTTTTTCTGTGGCGGGGGCGGTGCAGGTCAAAAATCAGGCACAGTTTCATCCGCTTAAGTTTGCCTTTGCAATTTCCAAAAACTTACGCATTTTTGAACATACCAAGGTAACAGAGCTTATGGAAGGCTGTGCGGTTACGCCAAAGGGCAAAATAAGAGCAGAAAAAATCATAGTGGCAACGCATTTTCCTGTTTTAAACAAGCACGGAGCATATTTTATGAAGCTCTATCAGCATCGCTCTTATGTTCTTGCACTGGAAAAAGCCCCTAGGGTAAATGCGATGTATGTGGACGAGGATAAAAAAGGTCTTTCCTTTCGCGACTGGAACGGCCATCTTCTTCTTGGGGGCGGGGCGCACCGTACCGGCAAAAAAGGCGGAGGCTACGGGGAAATTGTATCTTTTGCAAAAGAGCACTATCCCTACGCCAAAGAGGTAAAGAGGTGGGCAACGCAGGATTGTATGACAATAGATGATATGCCGTATATAGGTGGGTACGGCAAAAACACAAAAGGACTCTATGTAATAGCAGGCTTTAACAAATGGGGTATGACACAATCTATGGTTTCTGCAAATATCTTAACAGACCTTGTGCAAGATAAGAAAAACTGCTATGCAGAGGTTTTCTCTCCCCAAAGAAGTATGCTTCATCCACAGCTTTTTATAAATGCTATGGAGTCTACACTGGGAATCTTAACACCCTCAGCCCCTCGGTGTCCTCATCTTGGATGCGCTCTTAAATACAACAAAGAGGAGCATTCGTGGGATTGCCCCTGCCACGGCTCCAGATTTACAGAGAGCGGAGAGCTTATAGACAACCCCGCCACAGATGATAAAGATTTTAAAGATAGCGGGAGGTGAAGATATGGAAAAGGATAAGAAGAAAAGCGAGGATAAGACCGCCACAGACAACAAGTGGGTTTCAACAGGCGTTGTGAAACCTCACGACAAGTCAGAGAGAAGAGACGGACCCGGTGGTGAAGATGCAGAGTAATCTGCATCTTTTTTGTGTAAAATTTACAAAATGCACCTCGAAATTTTAGAATACAAAAAGAAAAACAGTGTGGCTAAAGCATTGACTTTTTAAGGCGGTATTTGATATAATTATTAATAACCTTATTCTTTTTGTACAAGAGTTCGTAATTTGTAAAACACTATGGAGGAAAAACAATGAAAAAGATTATTTCTTTATTTATGGCAGTAGTTCTTTGCGTGTCGCTTTTTGGCACTGTTACTGTTGCAAATGCGGCAGAAAAGAACTTCGCCGATATCGAAGGCCACTGGGCAGAAGCTGATATCAAAGTTATGGCAAAAAAAGGTATAATAAACGGCGTAAGCGAAACCGAATTTGCTCCTGCACGCACCATAACAAGAGCAGAATTTCTTGCACTTGTTGTTCGTGTAATGGGTGTAACAGAACATCCCTACACCAATGCATATGCAGATGTAGTAGCGACTGACTGGTATGCAAAAACAGTTCAGACAGGTAAGAATTTAGGAATTATCGACTCTGCTATGACACCCGATGGTAACTTTAACCCCACGGCGCATATCACAAGAGAGGAAATGACCTCTTTTATAGTTCGTGCATATGAAACAAAGACAAGAACACAGGCTCCCAAGGGTGACCTTGTATTATTTGCCGATAGGGGCGATGTATCGGACTGGGCAAAGAGATATGTAGAGGGTGCATATGTACTCTCTATAATAAATGGTGTCACATCCAACACCCTGGCACCCAAGGCATCTGCCACAAGAGCAG
>JAZNFW010000059.1:0-2729 GCA_045576175.1 Clostridia bacterium
TTTCATTTTGCTTTTCCTCCATAATAAAGTTTAACGACAAATTGCGTGTGATTTCCAATAAATATAGTTTTTACGGCATATGAGGTATGTAAAAAACACACAAAAAGTTTTTTACATACCTTTTAAAATTTTCTTAAAAAGTTGTTACAGAATTGATTGACACAAGGAGCTTGTTATGATACAATATTAGAGTCGAAAAATGATAGAAATTGGTGATTAATTTTGAAGTTTCACAGATATACAAAACACATAATAGGAGCATGTGTTGCATTCACCCTTATGATGAGTGCAACTTTTATAAAATCAGATGAAGTTTTAGGTTCCCCATATACAGATGTAGGCGAAAATGCATGGTACAGTATGGCGGTAAATACGCTTTCCGATGTGGGCATAATCCCTAAGGGGAGCACTCTTTACCACCCTCATGTAAAAGCGCAGAGACAGGATATGATTCTCTATCTCTACAATCTCTCGCACACTCTGGATGAGGATTTTGAGGAGAGTAAAATTAAGACAGAACTTCCGTTTACAGATGTTACGGAAAACGAAGATACATACTACGAGCCTATACGCTGGGCATATGAAAAAGGCATTGTTACAGGCTTCCCTGATGGCACCTTGGACCCGTTTGGCGAGTGCTCGAGAGAGGTTATATGCACTATGGCAATAAGGTATCTCCAATGTATGGGCATATCTCCCAAAAAGGTTGCGCTCTCGGAGCCTTTTAGAGACTCTATGTCTATCGGTGCATACGCACGCTCTTTTGTTGTATCTTCCAAGATGGCAGGTTTTGTAAACGGCGACGAAAACGGCAACTTCCGCCCCCACGATTCTGTAACAAGGGCAGAACTTGCACAGATTGTGTACAAAATGTATGTGTCCTCTCTTGAGCCCTGTAAGGACGAAGACGAGGCAGTATCCGTAAAAGGCGGAGCATACGATAGCCTTTATGACACTTACGAAAAGTATATAAAAGAAAACTATCACACCGCCTATGTGGGCGAGTGTGCTCCTGTGGATTTGTCGTATTTTGACGATGCAGTTTTCGTGGGCGATTCTGTTTCTATGTCGCTCCAGTTCTACTGCGCTTCCACCAAGGCACTCGGCGGAGCCACCTTCCTTTGTGCAGGTAGCTTAAGTCCGCTTAATTCACACTGGCCTGTATCCGAGGAATCCAAGCACCCCATATACAAGGGCGAAAAGCTCACCGTTGAGGATGCAGTGGCAAAGTGCGGTGCAAAGAAGGTTTATTTGCTTCTTGGAATAAACAGTTTGTCCTTTGGTCTGGACGATTGTGTTACAGATATGGTGAACCTCATAGAAAAAATTCTGGAAAAGTCACCCAACGCCAAGATTATTATACAGTCCGTAACACCCATGAC
Source organism: Clostridia bacterium (assembly GCA_045576175.1). GTDB lineage: Bacteria > Bacillota > Clostridia > UMGS1810 > UMGS1810 > RGIG8748. The sequence continues at coordinate 1,383 of JAZNFW010000059.1, forward strand.
GGAAGACAGCCCCATAAAAGGCTCTAAGCTCAATAATTCCATAATAGCTCAGTACAATGAGCGTATGCTTGAGATAGCACAGCAGAGAGGCTGGTACTATGTGGACATAGCACAGGCCGTGTATGACGAAAACAAGAACTTAAGTAAAGCATATTGCAGCGACCCCGCAAGTATGGGCATACACTTCAATTACGAGGCGGACAAGGTGTGGATAAACTATTTAAGAACACACGCTCCGGGCATATAATAGACAAGAGGGGAATTTTATATGAAAAAGATTATATTTTTCCTTGTGGCAATTCTCGTTATCACAGCATCGGGATGCAGCAAAGAGGAAACGATAGATAAACCGATACAAAACATAACCCGAGAGGAAAAGGTGGAGCCAAAAGATGATACTCCCGTTAAGACCGAGGAGGAAGAAATTCCCGAAAAGACCGAGGAGCCTGTAGTGGAAAAAAACCAAAAATCACTTTTGGAAATCCGCAGTGAGATAAAGACAAAAGTATCCGCATCGGGTGCGATGGATTTGGATGCTTCTGCAATATCTACCCTGTACGGTATAGATACAGGCGATATGGTTCAGGCGGCAGGCTTTGTGGTTATGGAAGGCACATTTCCCCACGAGGCAATAATGGTAGAGGCAAAGGATAGCAAGGCGGCTGAAAATATTGAAAAGCTTCTTAATGTAAAATATCAAAGCTTTGTATCGCAGTCCAAGGGCTACGACCCCGAGAATTATGCACTTGCTCAGAAGTGCAGGGTGGAGAGATATGGGAACCATATTTCGATGTTCCTTACTCCCGACTTTGAGGTAATGAAAGCAGTTTATACAAAATACATAGCTAATTAAAATTTGCCGGACAGATAATACTGTCCGGCAAATTTGAGCGACGATAATATATTTTTGGAGATTTAGGATATGGTTTTTTCGAGCCTGGTTTTTTTATTTGCATTTTTGCCGGCGGTAATAATAGTGAATTTTATTTTGCCGTCAAAATTTAGAAATGCATTCCTTTTAATTGCAAACCTTATTTTCTACGCATGGGGAGAACCTGTGTATGTACTGTTGATGCTCGCATCAATAGTAGTAAACTACATTTGTGCTCTTCTTGTGGACAAGATAACCTCGTACAGAAAAAGAAAGGCAATCCTTATATTAAATATCATACTAAATCTGGGAGCACTCGGATTTTTTAAATATACAACGCTTGCTTTGGACACACTAAGGCTCTTTCCTGCATTTTCAAATGTTCCCGAGGCAAACATTATACTCCCTATAGGCATATCGTTCTATACCTTCCAGGCTATGAGCTATGTTATAGATAAGTCGGATCGTAGCCATGT
>JAZNFW010000060.1:0-17928 GCA_045576175.1 Clostridia bacterium
GACTTCAACTTTGACCGCGGTGACGACTTCTACGAAATGGCAGAGCCTGTGGAAGACAGTTCCGAGGAAGAAGACGACAGCGAAGAGGACGATCTCTTCCAGGACTTTATGAATAGTCTTGGTGCAGATGACGAAGATGAATTCCACGATGACCTGGATGATATTGGGGACGCACCCGAAACGGAAATACTCGAGCTCGATATAGAAGGCCTTGCACTCGACTTTGAGGAAGACCTTGGCGGTATCGACAGCAGTATAGACGAATTAAACAGTGATAATTAAGAAAGGAGATTAGCTATGTCAGAAAACATGATTGTTGAAGAAAAGAGCTTCAGTTCCATCAAAATCGGTTTGGCTTCTCCGGAAAAGATAAGAGAATGGTCTCATGGCGAGGTTAAAAAGCCCGAGACTATAAACTACAGAACCTTGAAACCCGAACGCGACGGACTTTTCTGCGAAAGAATTTTCGGACCCACAAAGGACTGGGAATGTTTCTGCGGTAAGTACAAGAGAATTCGCTACAAGGGTATAGTTTGCGATAAGTGCGGAGTTGAGGTTACCCGTTCCAAAGTAAGAAGAGAGCGTATGGGCCACATTGAGCTTGCAGCTCCTGTATCTCACATTTGGTATTTCAAGGGTATTCCCAGCCGTATGGGTCTTATTCTCGACATAAGCCCCAGAATACTTGAAAAGGTACTCTATTTTGCGTCATACATTGTAATTGATGCCGGAAAGACAAACCTTGAGGAAAAGCAAATCCTTTCTGAAAACGAATACAGAGAAGCAGTGGAAAAGTATGGTACAGACGGCTTTAAGGCATCCATAGGTGCCGAAGCTATCAAGGAGCTTTTAACTGCAATAGATCTGGAAGAACTCTCCAGTGAGCTAAAGGAAGAGCTTGAGACTGCACAAGGACAGAAGAAGACAAGAATTGCAAAGAGACTCGAAGTTGTAGAATCCTTCAGACTCTCAGGCAATCGCCCCGAGTGGATGATTATGGATGTAATCCCTGTTATTCCTCCCGAAATTCGTCCTATGGTACAGCTCGACGGCGGCAGATTTGCCACATCTGACTTAAATGACCTCTACAGAAGGGTTATAAACAGAAACAACAGATTAAAAAGACTTTTAGAGCTCGAAGCACCCGACATCATTGTCCGCAACGAAAAGAGAATGCTTCAGGAAGCTGTAGATGCTCTCATAGACAACGGCAGACGCGGAAGACCCGTTACAGGCCCCGGAAACAGACCCCTTAAGTCCCTTTCCGATATGCTCAAAGGTAAGCAGGGTCGTTTCCGTCAGAACCTTCTTGGTAAGCGTGTTGACTATTCCGGCCGTTCGGTTATCGTTGTAGGACCCGAACTTAAGATTTATCAGTGCGGGCTTCCAAAGGAGATGGCTCTCGAACTCTTTAAGCCATTTGTAATGAAGAAACTCGTGTCCGACGGACTTTGCCACAACATAAAGAGTGCAAAGCGTATGGTAGAGAGAGTAAGACCCGAAGTATGGGATATATTGGAAGATGTAATAAAAGAACATCCCGTTCTTTTAAACCGTGCTCCTACACTTCACAGACTTGGTATTCAGGCGTTTGAGCCTATCCTTGTAGAAGGTAGAGCATTAAAGCTTCATCCTCTTGTATGTACAGCGTTCAACGCCGACTTCGACGGTGACCAGATGGCTGTTCACGTACCTCTTTCTCCCGAGGCACAGGCAGAGGCAAGATTCCTTATGCTTTCTGCAAACAACCTCTTAAAGCCTCAGGATGGTAAGCCTGTAACCGTACCTACACAGGATATGGTTCTTGGTAGTTACTACCTTACAATAAACAAGCCCAAGGAAGTTAAGATTACCGATCCCGGTGACACAGGCTTTGAAGTGGGCGATGTAGTTTGCTACTTAAGTAATCAGGAATTCAACAAAAACAGCAAAAAGGCTATAAGAAGAGGTGCTTCTCTTAAGAGAATGAATGCCGAGCTCGAAGAGGCAGGAAAGAAACCTGCACAGTTTACCGAAGAGGGTTGCTTCCCCGGTGAAAAGGGCGAAGGCAAGTACTTTAAGGACTACGACGAAGTTCTTATGGCATACAATATGGGTGAACTTGAGCTTCATGCACCTATTAAGGTTATAAACAAGCGCGTTGTAGACGGTGTTACCTACGAGGGCATAATAGATGCAACTGCAGGTAAGATTATATTCAACAGCGAGGTTCCCCAGGATATAGGTCTTGTAGACAGAACAGTATCCGACACCGATTCTTATGAAGAAAAGGCACAGAAATACCTCCAGCTCGAAGTTGGTATGGAATTTACTGCCGATAAGAAAGGTCTTGGCAAAATCCTTGACAAGTGCATAAGAACTCACGGTACAACAGATTCCGTAACAGTTCTCGATGCTATCAAGTCTTTGGGATACAAGTTCTCCACAAAGGGTGCGCTCACAATCAGCGTATTCGATATGAATATACCCCAGTCCAAGTACGGAAGACTTGAAGATGCCCAGAAGGCTGTAGATAAACTCACAAAGCAGTACAAGAGAGGTCTTATCACAGACGAAGAAAGATACGAAAAGGTTATAGGCGCTTGGAACAGTGCAGTTGATGATATTTCCGATGCTCTTATGGAAAATCTCGACCAGTATAACCCCATCTACATGATGGCTACATCCGGTGCCCGTGGTAGTAAGGACCAGATCAAACAGCTTTGCGGTATGCGTGGACTTATGGTGGATACCACAGGTAAGGCTATAGAAATTCCGATTAAGGCTAACTTCCGTGAAGGTCTTAATGTTTTGGAATACTACATTTCCACACACGGTGCGCGTAAAGGTCTTACCGATACAGCGCTCAGAACTGCTGACTCCGGTTACCTCACAAGAAGACTTGTTGATGTATCTCAGGATGTTATCATCCGTGAGGATGACTGCGGTACTGAAGAAGGTATTGTTGTTAAGAAGATTGCTATTGCAGTTGGTAATGACGAGGAAGTTATAGAAAGCTTCAGAGACAGACTTATCGGAAGAACAGCATTAGAAGATATTGTTCATCCCGAAACAGGTGAAGTTCTCGTTGAGGCAAATTCGCTTATGAGCGAAAGCATTGCAACTATGGTTGCAGATGCAGGCGTAACCGAAGCCAAGATAAGAAGCATCCTGACATGCGAATCCAGAATTGGTATATGTGCTAAATGCTACGGCTCCAACCTTTCCTCCGGAGAAATGGTAGATGCCGGCGAAGCAGTAGGTATCATAGCTGCGCAGTCCATCGGTGAACCCGGTACACAGCTTACCATGAGAACATTCCATGCCGGCGGTGTTGCGGGTGACGATATCACACAGGGTCTCCCCAGAGTTGAAGAACTCTTCGAAGCAAGAAGACCTAAGGGCGTTGCTATAATTGCAGAAGAAGCAGGTACTGTAAAGATAGAGGAAACACAGAAGAAGAGAGAAGCTGTCATCACTACAGAAGATGGCATAACTCACAACTATCTCATTCCTTACGGTTCCAGACTTAAGGTTTCCGATGGCGATACTGTTACACTTGCTCAGGAGCTTACAGAGGGTGCTATATATCCTCAGGATTTACTTCGAGTTATGGGAAAAGACGGTATCAAGGCTGTTACCGATTATCTTATCCAGGAAGTACAGAGAGTGTACAGACTCCAGGGTATCGATATCAACGATAAGCATATCGAAGTTATCGTACGCCAGATGATAAGAAAGGTAAAGGTAACCGAACCCGGTGAAACCGACCTTCTCATAGGCTCTCTCATAGACCGTGCAGAATTCGAGGCAGAACGCCGCAAGGCAGTTGCCGACGGCAGAAGAGAACCTGAATGTGAGGCTGTTCTCCTCGGTATTACCAAGACAGCACTTGCTACAGACTCATTCCTTTCTGCTGCATCCTTCCAGGAGACAACAAGAGTTCTCACAGATGCTGCCATAAAGGGCAAGAAAGACCCGCTTATAGGTCTTAAAGAAAATGTAATAATAGGTAAACTCATCCCTGCAGGAACAGGACTTCCTGTTTACCAGGATGTTGAAATTGTAACACCTATAATCTAATCACAAAATGCCGAAAGGAATCGCTTCCTTTCGGCATTTTTGACTTGTTTTTTGTGGAAATATGTGATATAATATTTTGGAATGCTATTTAAAATTACTATTTATGAGGAGTTGGTTAGTTTATGGACGATAGTCCTGCCGTCTATTTGATTTCGATTTTAGCATTGTTGTTATTTGCAGCCTACTTTGCAGGTGCAGAGATTGCTCTTGCATCGGTAAACCGTATCAGGCTGGAAAACAGGGCAGAAGATGGAGACAAGCGTGCCAGACGCGTAATCTACATTCTGGACCATTTTGACAAGGCTCTTACTACCTTGCTAATTGGTACAAATGTAACCCACGCGGGAATTGCAACGCTTTCCACTGTGTTTACCTACACCCTGTTCGACAGTATTGAGGCTATGCCTGATTATGCGGTAACAATATCCACCATTGTCTCAACGATAATTGTATTTTTGATAGGTGAAATGATTCCCAAGGCTTTTGCCAAGGCCTGCAACGAAAAGTTTGCCCTTGCAATATCCGGTTCTTTAACCTTTCTTATGAAGGTTATGACGCCTGTCAGCTTTTTCTTTTCCAGCATCAGTGAGATTGTGAGCCGTCCTTTTAAGAAAAAGGCGGAAGAAACACCCACTGTAACTGAGGAAGACCTCTACGACATTATCGAAACCTTTGTAGAAGAAAACGATCTTGATGAAGAAACCGAAGAACTGGTACAAAACGCTATAGATTTTTCTGCTCGCACTGCAAAGGATGTTATGACACCGTGGGATAAGGTTGTACATATATGCGAAAATGACACTACTGAGAAAATTTTAGAATGCATAAAAAACACTACCTTTTCTCGTTTGCCGGTTGTAAATGATGCCGGCAAGGTTATTGGTACTATGAGCATTCGAGTTTTCCTTAAGTGTTATTATAAGAAAGAAAATTTCAATGTACGCGAAATTATGGGCAGCGCCGCGATTATTAGCGATGATACTCCGGTTGATGACCTTCTTAGTACTCTTTCTACAAACAGAACCCATATTGCCTATGTTCAATCTGCAGGAAATATTCTTGGAATTATTACCGTAGAGGACATTTTGGAAGAACTTGTGGGTGAGATCTACGACGAAATGGAAGGAGGAAATGAAAATGGGTAATTTTATTGTAATTATCATTTGCCTTATCTTTTCGGCCTTTTTCTCGTCTTCAGAGATTGCGTTTGCTTCCGCTAATAAACTTCGTTTAAAGAGAGCTGCGGAAGAAGAAAAGGGGACAACCTCTTCTAAATTGGCATACGAAATTTATAATAATTACGAAAGTGCTCTGGCTACAATCCTTATTGGTAATAACCTTGTGAATATAGCCTCGGAATCGGTGGCAACTGTTATTGTCATTGGCCTTTTGGGCGCATCTGACGCCTGGATTGCTACGGTTGTGATGACAGTAATAGTGTTGATTTGCGGTGAGATTGTGCCAAAGATTGTGGTAAAAACCATGCCGGAAACTTTCTCAACACTCTTTGCAATACCGCTTTATGCGCTTATGATAATCACAAAGCCTTTTGTTGTGGTTGTGGATGCAATTGTTAAACTGGTTTCTCATCTTTGGAGAAAAAGTGTGGACGATGCTCCGATAAGCAAAGAAGAACTGGAAACCATTCTGGACACCGTTGAAGACGAAGGAGTCATCGACGAGGAAAAATCCGACCTTCTTCACAGTGCCTTCGATTTCAATGAGGTGCAGGCATACGAGATTATCACTCCTCGTGTAGATATGACCGCTATCGACGCCGATTGCGACAGGGAAAAAATGTTGGAAGTCATTCTGGATTCCACTTACACGCGTATCCCGGTATACAAAGACACAATTGACAACATTATCGGTGTTTTGCATGTGAATCTGGTAATGCGTGCACTGACGGAAAATCCCGATGCAGATATTTTGGCTTCGCTCATAGAACCGGTTTTTGTACACAAGACAATGCCTCTTGATGATGTGCTTGATATGATGCGTATAAAGCGTAATCACATAGTTATCGTTACAGATGAATACGGTGGCGTGATGGGCATACTGACCATGGAGGATGTACTGGAACAGCTTGTTGGCGATATCTGGGACGAAAACGACGAGATAGAGCCTGAGGTTGTAGAACTTTCGGACGGAATCTTCGAAATCGACGGAGATATGCGAATTGAAGATTTCTTCGACGAGGTGGAGTTTGACGACCGCGATTTTGATGATGACAACGCTACTGTAGGCGGATTTGTTGTACAACAGCTCGGCCATTATGCAGAGTCCGGTGAAAAGGTAGATTACGAAAATCTTTCCTTTACCGTTTTGGAAACGGATAACCGCCGAATTGAGCGACTGAAGGTGGAAATTCTTCCGGAAGAGGAAGAACCCGAGGAAGAAAAACCTGAATAAAGATAAAAGTTCTGCGGAAAATATAAAACATATAACCCGACCTGTGTTTAAAATCACAGGTCGGATTTTTATTGTAAAAGGATTTACTTGCCGAAAAAACAAAATAGTTCTTAAAAAATAAAAATATCATTAGAAAAAGCCGAAAGACTGCACTTATTTCGGCATTTTTGGGTTGTTTTTTGGAGATTTTTGTGATAGAATAATTATAACTGTGTAATTTGTTTGAATGAGGTTTAAAAACAAGATTTTCAACTATTTAATATTATTAAAAAGCTTGAAAAGCTTCTTTTAAACAATATGGTTACAAATATTTTCAACTTGATGGGAGTGTATTTTATGAAAGTTACAAAAAAACTGGACTACCAATGGGTGATTGTGGCACTTAGCTTTCTTATGATTTTTATATCAGTGGGCGTGTGCACAACAACGAAGGGTATATTTGTTGTACCAATATGTGACGCTCTTAACATCACTCGAAGCGCATACTCACTGCATTCGAGCTTCCAGTATGTTACAACATTTATAATGAGTATGTTTTTCGGAACTTTTGTTGCAAAGTTCGGAATCAAAAAGCTTATTGTAGCAGGACAGGTCGCTTTAATACTTGCAAATGCCGTGTTTATTTTCAGTAAGACCGCTGCAGCTTTTTGTGTTGGCGGTGTTATTATGGGTATAGGTTGTGCGTGGACTGCAACCTCCATGGTAGGAACCATTGTTAACCGCTGGTGCACAAAACATCAGGGTACCATAATGGGTGTTATCTTTGCAGCAAATGGTGTCGGCGGTGCTCTTGGCACAATGATACTTACACCTATAATATATCAGGATACCTATGGATACAGAAATGCATATCTTTTTAAAATAATTACACTTCTTGTAATCGGACTTTTGCTTTTGTTCTTCTTCAGAGAAAATCCGGAAGAAAACGCCATTACAGCCGAGGGTGGAAAGAAAAAGTCAAAGCTTGGATGGGAAGGTATTTCCTTTGCTGTTGCAAAGAAAAAGTGGTTTTTCTATGGTGCTGCTGCCTGTGCTCTTATTGTAGGTATGATTATGCAGGGCGTAAATACTGTTATGGCGGCACACTTTGATGATGTTGGTTTTGGTGCCGATTACATAGCAACTGTTGTAAGTGTGTATTCTGTTACACTGGCGCTTGGAAAATTTTTCTCCGGTGTTATATACGACAAGTTTGGCTTTAGAACAAACATATTCTTATGCACAATATCAATGTTTTTATCTTTAGTGCTTATGTGTGTTCTGGATACATCTGCAACTGGCAGAGTCTTTGCTATGATAGCAGGAATACTCACCGGTATTGCACTCCCCTTGGAAACCATTCTTATACCGATTTACATAGGCGAAATGTTTGGCGATAAGGACTTTAGCAGAATAGTAGGTATATTTGAAGCACTTACAAATGCCGGTTTTGCGCTTGGTATACCTCTTATGAACCTTGCATTTGACTTCTACGGAAGCTATAATAACTCATTTATCATAAGTGCAGTTTGTATGGCGGCGGTGTTTGTAGTGCTTAATCTTGTGTTAAACAGTGCAAGAAGGCTTAAAAATCAGGACAATAAAGAAAGCATATAATATAATTTAACGAGGTTTTTAAAATGGAAGAAAAAACTATTTTCACTTATTGAAGAAAGAAAAGATGAACTGTTTGAACTTCTCTCCAACCTCATAAAAATTAATTCCGAGAATATGGGAAACAGTGGTAACGAAGAAGAATGTGCAAAATACATATATGATTATGTTGAAAAATTAGGGCTCGAAAATGATATTTTTTCTCCAATGGAATTAGATGGCTTTGACAAGCATCCCGATTATCTGGAGGTAAAAAACTTGGAGAACCGATATAATGTTGTTTCAAGATTCCGTGGTAAAGAAGATACAGATGAACTTATGATTATGGCTCATACCGATACTGTTCGTATAGGTGATATCTCCAACTGGGACAGAGATCCCTTATCCGGCGAAATTTCCGACGGCAAAATTCACGGGCGCGGTGCTTGCGATGACAAGTATGCTGTTGCAACTGCACTTTTTCTTATGAAACTTTTAAAGGAAAATGGCTTTACACCAAAGAAGAATCTTCTTTTTGCCGCATATTGTGACGAAGAATACGGCGGTTCTCACGGTGCGTTATCGTCGGTACTTAAGTACCCCTCAAAAAGAATTGTAAGTATGGACGGACGAGACAATCAGATATGGCACTGCGGTTCGGGCGGTCAGGAGTTAAAATACCACTTCCACACAAAAGACATATCAGACAGTGCAAAATCTTGCGGAAAAGCAATCTCTGTTGTAATGGAAACAATTGAAGAAACTTTTGAAAAGAACAGAAAAAAAGAAATGGGAGAGAACAAGTTCTACAAAGGAACTAAAATTCCCGAAACTTCTTTAAGATATATGGGTGCAAAAGCCGGAAATAGCGGAAGTGATTTAGGTAAGGGCGAAGTACATTTTGTTTTCTATACCGACAAAACAAAGGATGAAATATATACAGAACTCAAAGAAACCGAGGCAATATTATCTAAAAGGCTCGAACCCTACGGTATTGTGGGCGACGGCTTTGAACCTGCTACAAGGTTTTTCCACTATGTTTTCTGTGAGAGAGACAGCGAGGATGTTGAACTTATGGCAAAGTCTGTAAAAGATGCAAATGGCGAAGACGCTATTGTATGCGGTTCCTGCCTTTCTGACCTTTCGGTTATTTCAAAGTATGGTTCAAATAGAGCCTTTGGCTTTGGTGCAGGACGCGATTTCTCTCAGGATGGCGGAGCTCATCAGCCAAATGAGTATATTGAATGCGATGTACTCCTAAAATATACAAAAACAATTGCATCCTATATTTTGAAAGTTCTTGGCTAAATAGCACAAGACACCGAGAAAAGAGGAGAAGAAATGGATTATGAAATTGTAAAAGAGAAAATAAGCGAGCTAAACGAAAAGTTTGTAAAAGTGTGGGAAGATGTTTGTAACATAGAAAGCCCCACAAACTACAAAGAGGGTGTAGACAAGGTTGCAAATTTCTTTGCCGATATGGCTTCAAAGCGTGGTTGGAAGGTAGAGTGGTCAAAGCAGGACACAGCGGGCGATGTAGTGTGCATCACTTTAAATCCCGACTCTGCAAATAAGCCTATTGTCATATCGGGACACATCGACACAGTTCACCCCGTTGGTATGTTTGGTCATCCCGCAGTAACAAAGGATGAAGAAAAGATATACGGCCCCGGAGTAACAGACTGCAAGGGCGGTGTTGTTGCCGGCTTCTTTGCCATGGAAGCTCTTTGTGAGTGCGGATATACCAAAAGACCGATTAAGCTTATCTTACAGACCGATGAAGAAACCGGCTCCAAAACAAGCGGCGGAGAAACAATTAGGTACATATGCGAAATGGCAAAGGATGCAGTAGTGTTTCTTAATATGGAAACTCACACAAAAGGTAATATTCCAATAAGTCGAAAGGGCATTATTTCATACAGATTTGATGTAGTGGGCAAAGAAGGTCACTCCTCAAGATGTGTAACCGAAGGTGCCAATGCCGTTGTAGATGCGGCATACAAAATAATAGAGCTCGACAGATTAAAAAATGACGATGGAATTACTTGTAACTGCGCCATAGTTTCGGGCGGAACCGTTGTAAATACAGTGCCCGGCAAATGCTCTTTTTCCGTTAATTTCCGCTATGCTACAAATGAACAGCTTGAGTGGATCAGGACCTTTGTAGACAAGCTCTCAAAAATTCAGCATGTAGAGGGCTGCACCTGCACTTATGAGCAAATCAGCTTCAGACCGGCTATGGAGAAAAAACAGATTAATATAGATATCATAGAAAAGGCAAGCGATATACTGGTAAAATATGGTTTGGCACCACTTGTAATGATTAAATTAAGAGGCGGTTCGGATGCTTCGTATGTAACACAGGCAGGAATACCCTGCATTGATTCTATGGGTACAAGCGGCGGTAAATCTCATTCCATAAATGAATATGCCGTTATAAATTCGCTGTCCGATGCAGCAAAGAGAGTTGCGGCAATAGCGTGCGATATCTAAACTGTTCATTTAAAACTATTTTGGAGGAAAAGTTATGCCTTATATAGCAATAAAAGCGTATCCCAAGGATGACAAAATCAAAAAACAGGTTGTAGATGAAATAAATGAAATCTTTTTAAAGTATTGGGGATGCCCCAAGGAAGCCATTTCCATTTCTATGGAGGAATTTAGTCCTGAAATATGGGAAGAGGCTGTTGTAAAGGCTGAAATTGAGCCCAATGCTGATAAGATGATGATTCTCTCCGGAGAAAAGAAGTATTTATAATACAAAACCACCTAAAAGGAGTACAGAAGATGAAAAAAGGTCAGGTATGGCAGTTTGTAAAATTTACACTGTTTTCTGCATCTGCAGGTATAATTCAGCTTGGAACATTCACACTCTTTGTTGAGGTTATGAAATGGAGATACTGGCTTTCGTATCTTGTTTCGCTTCTTCTTTCTATATTGTGGAACTTTACATTCAACAGACGCTACACCTTCCGCTCTGATGCACCCGTAGTGCCTGCTATGCTTAAACTGATTGGCTTTTATTTAATTTTTACACCCTTGTCCACATATCTTGGCCATATTGCAGAAGGTTCGGGCATAAATGCGTACATAGTGGAAATTGTAACTATGCTTTCCAATTTTGTTCTGGAGTTTCTTGTGTGCAAATTCATTATATACAGAAATATGGAAAACACGCGTTAGTTTATCGCGTGGCGTTGACAAACCACTGTGTTTTTTAGTATAATTATTTATTGGGAATTTTTTGTTTCGTATGAAAGGAATGTGTAAGCATATGATAACAAGTAAACAGAGAGCTTTTTTAAGAAGCCTTGCAAATAAAATAGACGCCACAGTGCAGATAGGCAAAGGCGGTATAAACGAAAACTTAAAAAAGCTTGTGGAGGATATACTCGAAAAGAAAGAGCTTGTTAAAGTGCATGTGCTCGACAATGCTTTTTCCGACACAAGAGATGTATGCCACGAGCTGTCAGAGCTTGTAGGTGCAGAAGAAGTTCAAGTTATAGGAAGCAAATTTGTACTCTATAAAGAATCAAAGGAAAATAAAAGAATAGATTTAAAAAAGCTTTTGGTAAAAACCGAGGATAAGAAGCCAAAGCACGAGGTTAAACCTCTGTACAAAGCCAAGAAAAAGGCGCAGGAAGAACAAAAGCGTGTCCGTGAGGAGCGGGAACGCAGAGCAAAGTATTTTAAGAAAAGTTATTCTCGCAAGGGGTGATGAGCCTTGTGTACAGCAATATTCGGCGGTACCTTTGACCCCGTTCATACAGGGCATATTGCTATGGTGCGTTCTGCTATAGATGAATTTGGACTTTCAAAGCTTGTGGTTGTGCCAAACGGCAATCCACCGCACAAGAGCATGGCGGTAAAAAGCGATTTTTCTCACAGGTACAATATGACCTGCCTAGCTTTTGAGGGGCAAGACGATGTGGAGGTCTCCGACTACGAGAAAGATCCCGACAAATTCAGCTACTCACTGGATACAATGAGATATTTCCGAAAGAAATACGGCGAGGACACCTTTTTTATAATAGGTGCAGATTCACTTCTTACCATACACAAGTGGTACAAATATGAAACACTTCTTAAGGAAAACCGTTTTATCGTGTTCAGACGAGATGGCGACGATATGCTCGAAGATGTTATAAATAAATACAAAGAATCATTTAATGCGGATATAAGACTATCCAAAATGGAATATGTGGACATTTCCTCCACATATATACGCGACTTAATAAAAAAAGGCACCTTGCCACGAGGTATTCTTCCCGATGCGGTGCTGTCCTATATAAAACAAAACGCTCTCTACGGAGGATGATATGACTGTAGATGACATTCTCTTAAATCTCAAAAAGGAGCTTACTCCAAAGAGATTTGACCACAGTGTAAATGTGGCAAACTTAGCAAAAGAGCTTGCCGAGCTGTATGGCGTGTGTCCGGTTAAGGCTTACACAGCGGGACTTGTGCACGACTGTGCCAAGTGCATGGACGAGGGTGAGCTTTTAGAATGCATACAAAAGTATAAAATACATTTAGAGCACGAGGACAGGGTATCTCCTCAGCTCTGGCATAGCTATGTGGGAGCGTATCTTGCAAAGGAAATATACGGCATAGAAGACGAGGACATCTTAAACGCCATATACTATCACACAACAGGAAAACCGGGTATGACCAAACTCGAGGCTATAATATACCTTGCAGATGCCATAGAGCCACTAAGAAGCTACGAGGGCGTAGAAGAGCTGCGCAATCTGGCAAGGCAGTCTCTTTGGGATGCGGTTTTTTGCTACACCGAAAAATCTATTGATTTTGTTTTGGAAAAAGGCAGTATCGTTCACCCCAATTCAATCGACCTACGAAATGAACTTATTTCTAACAGGAGACAAAAATGAAAGCAAAATCCTTTTTAAAATTACTTACAGCGTTTATAATAACCTTTGGGCTTACCGCTATGTGTGTACTGTCTGCATATGTGTGCGCTACGGGTGGTTCTTTTCTGGGCTTTGAATTTAACTCGGGCTCAAGTCTCACGCACATCAATGTTATGCTTATGGGTCTCGACAAGGGCGGCACAAGAACAGATGTAATGATTTTAGGTCAGCTCAACATAACCGACGGCGAGATAAATATGCTCCAGATACCCAGAGATACCTATGTAAGAAACAACGGCAGAGGCGACAAGAAAATTAATTCCGCCTATGGCGTAAACAAGGAAAAATCTGTTTTTAAGGAAGTAGAACAGCTCACAGGCATATCCGTAGATAAATATGTAATAGTAAATACGGAGGGCTTTCGTGATCTTATAGATACAATAGGCGGAGTAGACTTTGAGGTTCCGCAGGATATGAACTATGACGATCCCTATCAGGATCTTCATATCCACCTAAAAAAAGGCTGGCAGCATTTAGATGGCGACCATGCAGAACAGCTTGTGCGTTTTAGAAGTTATCCCGAGGGCGACATAGCCAGAATGAGAGTCCAGAGCGATTTTATACAGGCTACAATAGACGAGCTTTTCAGCCTTGCAAATGTCTTTAAAATAAATGACCTTGTTGAAGATATGTCCAAGTTTGTGAGCACAAACTTCACATTAAATGAGATGCTCAACTACGCACCCTATGTGTTTGGTACAGACCGAAGCAAAATTGCAACACATCAGCTTGCAGGTTCACCCCAGTATATAGGCGGCGGGTCCTATGTTGTGCCCGACTATGACGGCAACGATGCAATAAGAGAAGAGTATTTCACCCCGTCGAGCCTTTCGGCAACAAAATCGGGTGAGAGCATAAAAGAAAGCATCATAGGAGATAGCGAGGTTTATGCACTTTCCGATTCTGCTAAGGCAAAGAAATGGTTTTTAAATGCCTTTACAAGTATAGACATTATAGATGCATCGGACGGATGTGCGGATTGCACAGCACTAGTGAATTCACTCAAACATTACGGCTACAATGTAAGAAGCCTTGAGGAAACAAGTGCAATTTTTGAAGATACCATAGTAGTATCCAAAAAAGAGTCAGGTGCAGCATCTGCCGTTGCAGCTATCTCTGGCGAGACGCAGTATATAGTAAACAGCTCTTCAATGTCGGGAGCCGATGTAACAATTATTGTAGGAAAGGATTTTAAATAACATATGAGTATAAATCTTGCTTCTAAAATCGTAAAATGTGCAGATGATAAAAAAGCTTTGGATATAAAGCTTCTAGACATAAGTGCTCTTACTACTATTGCAGATTATTTTGTAATCTGTCACGGAAATTCCAACACCCAGCAAAGTGCTATATTCGATGAAATAGAAGAAAAGTTAAAAGAAGATGGAATAACTCTTCTCAATCCCGAGGGAAGAAGAGGCTCGGGATGGCTTCTTATGGATTACGGCGATGTTATTGTGCATATATTAAACAGCGAAACCAGAGAATTCTACGGCATAGAAAATCTTTGGGCAGATGCAGAGGAAATAGACATTTCAGAATTTGTTAAATAACAGAAGGGATGATATAAATGAACTACGATTTTGGTGCCATCGAAAAGAAATGGCAAGCTAAATGGGAAGAAGAAAAGGCTTTCAAAACAGAAATAAACGATAAGCCCAAGTACTACACCCTTGAGATGTTCCCTTATCCTTCGGGAAATCTTCATATGGGACATGTGCGTAACTATTCTATAGGTGATGTAGTAGCAAGATTTAAAAAGATGAACGGCTACAATGTTCTTCATCCTATGGGATGGGATTCCTTTGGACTTCCGGCGGAAAATGCCGCCATCAAGCATGGTGCAAATCCTAAGGACTGGACATATTCCAACATAGATAATATGCGTGAGCAGTTAAAGAGCCTTGGAATAAGCTACGACTGGGACAGAGAAGTTGCTACCTGCAAGCCCGATTACTACAAGTTTACACAAGAGCTCTTTTTGGAGTTTTTCAATAATGACCTTGCATACAAAAAGAAATCCTATGTTAACTGGTGTCCCTCCTGCCAGACTGTGCTTGCAAATGAGCAGGTTGTAAACGGCAAGTGTGAGAGATGTAAATCCGATGTGGGCAAAAAGGACCTCGAACAGTGGTTCTTCAAGATTACAGAATATGCCGATGAACTCTTAAAGGATTTAGATAAGCTCGACGGATGGCCCGACAAGGTTAAGACCATGCAGGCAAACTGGATTGGCAAGAGCCGCGGTGCACAGGTTACATTTACTGTGGACGGTCTTGACGAAAAGCTTACTGTGTACACCACAAGACCCGATACAATCTATGGTGTTACATATATGGTAATTGCACCTGAACACCCCATAGTGCCTAAACTTATAGACGGTATGGAAACACAGAGCGAGTGCGAAGATTTCATTAAGAAGATGCAGTTTTTAAATGAAATAGAACGCACAAGCTCCGAAACTGAAAAAGAAGGTGTGTTCACAGGCCGTTATGTTATAAATCCCATAACAGGCGACAAGGTTCCTCTATATCTTGCAAACTATGTACTTACAGATTACGGAACAGGTATAGTTATGGCTGTTCCTGCACACGACCAGAGAGACTTTGAATTTGCAAGAAAGTACAACCTTCCCGTAAAGGTAGTTATAACTCCCGACGGAAACGACATAGACCCCGATACTATGGCAGAATCCTTTGAGGCAGAGGGCATAATGGTGAATTCCGGAAAGTTTAACGGAATGGGTAACCGTGAGGCTCTTGCAAAGATTATAGACTATATGGACTCTGAGGGAATAGGCGAGAGCAAGACCAATTTCCGCCTTCGTGACTGGCTCATATCCAGACAGCGTTACTGGGGTGCACCAATTCCTGTGATTTACTGTGAGGATTGCGGTGCTGTGGGCGTTCCCAAAGAAGACCTTCCTGTGCTTCTTCCCGAGGATGTGGAATTTACAGGTCAGGGCAAATCGCCTCTTACCACAAGCCCCACATTCGTAAACGCTCCCTGTCCCAAGTGCGGAAAGATGGGCGTGAGAGAAACCGACACTATGGACACATTTGTGTGCTCGTCCTGGTATTTCTTAAGATACTGCGATCCCAAAAATGACAAAGAGCCCTTCTCTATGGATGCATTAAAGTACTGGATGGGCGTAGACCAGTATATAGGCGGAGTTGAGCACGCAATACTGCATCTTCTCTATGCAAGATTCTTTACAAAGGCACTTCACAAGATGGGACTTGTGCCTGTAGACGAGCCATTTGTAAATCTTCTTACACAGGGTATGGTGTTAAAGGATGGCACCAAGATGAGTAAATCTCTTGGTAATGTAGTAAGCCCCGAGGAAATTATAAATAAATACGGTGCAGATACCGCAAGACTCTTCATCCTCTTTGCAGCTCCCCCCGAGAGAGACCTTGAGTGGAGCGATACCGCGGTGGAAGGCTCCTATAGATTTATAAACAGAGTATTCAGACTTGTGACAGATAATCTTGACAGAATAGATTTAAATAACATTTCTTACGACAAGACAGCTCTCACTTCTGAGGACAAGGAACTAAGGTATGTACTCAACTACACCAAGAAAAAGGGCACAGACGATATAAGCATCCGCTTTAATTTCAATACTGCAATAAGCGGAATTATGGAGCTTGTAAATGCACTCTATGCATACAAGGGCACAAATGACGCCCTCTTTGCCGAGGCAGTGCGTGACACTGTAACTATGCTTGCTCCATTTATACCCCATGTTACAGAAGAGCTTTGGACTCTTATGGGCGCAGAGGGCAGTGTGCACGAAGCAAGCTGGGTAACCTATGATGAAGATGCTCTTGTAAAGGATGAAATAGAGCTTGTTGTTCAGGTAAACGGCAAAATTAAAGGCAAGATAAATGTTGCATCTTCTCTTGACGAAGAACAGATAAAAAATACTGCCATCGAAAGCGTTAAGGAAGCAGTAGAAGGAAAGCAGATTGTAAAAGTAATAGTCGTAAAGGGAAGATTAGTAAATATAGTTGTAAAGTAATAATTATAAAGAAGGGAATGTAAAAAAAGCGCAGAGCACTCATAGGCTAGGCAAATTACATTCTGTTGTGTTAAATTACAACAAAACAAAAAACTTGTGTAGGAATCTGCAAAATGCAGATTCCTATTTTTTTATAGCCTATAAGTTATGAGCCAACTTCGCCTCTCGGTGTATCTTTATACACCTTCGGGTCCCCCTCGCAAGCAAGCTTGCTTCGGCTCAGTTCGCTTATTCTGCATCTTTTTTTCCATCCCCGCAAAATTTCAAAAAGGATGCAGAGAAAATTTTTCTCTGCATCCCTTTTAAGTTATAGAGGACAATTATATTAATTTAAACTTGCACTTTGGAATCCAATAGCCTTTCCAAGTATATATGTCTGATTTAATTCATCGCCCGAAAAATACATAGGCTGATATGCGGGGTTTTCTGCTACGAGCATAAGTCCGTCGGCGGTTTTGTAAACTCTCTTTAGTGTAGCCTCGTCGCCAATTACCACAGCTGCAATTTCGCCATTTTCAACAGTGCTCTGCTGACGGATAAACACAATATCACCATCTGCAATACGGGCATTTATCATACTGTCTCCTCTGGCAGTAAGACAAAAATCTGCTTTGGAATTTTCGCCCGTGGCGAGCACATATTCGTATTCTTCGTTGCAGAATATGGGCGTACCGCAGGCTATTGAACCGAGCATACGGATTTTTTTAACAGGGATGGTGCTCTCTTGCACACTCTCGTGCAGAGTTTCTACACCGGTTAAAAGAAAATCCACAGATACATTGAGAACCTTTGCAATAATCTTTAATGTGTCTGCCTGCGGAGTCTGGAAGCCCGTTTCCCACTTGCTTATCATAACTCTGTCCGTTTTAAGATTGTATTCATTTCTAAGTATATCCATAAGAGCTGACTGTGTGAGGTGACGGCTCT
>JAZNFW010000061.1:0-1704 GCA_045576175.1 Clostridia bacterium
AAATATTTTCATTTTTTATGCTCCTTGTATTGTAATTTGCCTGTAGTCTTCGGAGATGGATAAATCCTTGGTAATATTTATTCTAATGCAATTGTCATCGAAAATATCATAAATATTAACTGCCCACTCAACTACAACAACAGCCCCCTGAGAGATATAATCCTCCCAGCCTATATCGTACATTTCGTCTATGCTTCCAACACGGTAAACATCAAAGTGCAAAAGCGGTATTCTGCCGCTGCGGTATTCGTTTACGATGGTAAATGTGGGACTTGAAACCCTGTCTTTTATCTGTAGACCTCTGGCAAGACCTCTAACAAAGGCGGTTTTACCAGCACCGAGATCTCCGTCAAGGGTTATGATTTCCCCACCGGACAGCGTTTTGGCAAATTCAAAAGCTATATTTTCTGTTTCCTCTGCACTGTAAGAAGTATACAACATGTGCCCTCCGTTAAAACAGACCTACAATTTCTCCGTCATCTGTTATGTCGATGTTATTTGCCGCAGGAACCTTAGGAAGTCCGGGCATTGTCATAATATCGCCCGTGAGACATACAACAAAACCTGCTCCGTTTGATATATTGACATCTCTTACTGTAATATCAAAGCCTGTGGGTGCACCCAGAAGTGCAGGGTCATCCGACAGAGAGTACTGCGTTTTTGCCATACATACGGGGATTTTGTCAAGACCCATATCTTCAAGCTGTTTAATCTTTTTCTCAGCTTTTTTAGTATAAATAACTCCCGAAGCTCCGTATATTTTGGTAGCTACAGCATTTATCTTTTCTTTTATAGAAAGATTTACATCATATATAGGTGCGTAGTTTGACTTTTCGTTTTCTATTGTTTCGCACACAGCCTGTGCCAGTTCTTTTCCGCCTTCGCCACCTTTTGCAAAGACCTCTGCCATGGCACATTTTACACCCAGCTTCTTGCAGTATTCAACTACATAATTCTTTTCTGCATCTGTATCTGTAATAAAAGAATTAACCGCCACAACAACGCTCACACCGTAGGAACGCATATTGTCTATGTGCTTTTTAAGGTTAACTATGCCCTTTTCGAGTGCGGCAAGGTTCTCTTCTTTGAGCATATCCTTCTTTACGCCGCCATTGTACTTAAGAGCACGAATTGTTGCAACAATAACTACGGCATCGGGCTTTAAATTGCCAAAGCGACACTTGATGTCGAGGAATTTTTCGGCACCGAGGTCTGCACCAAAGCCTGCCTCGGTTATGGTGTAATCAGCGAGCTTTAAAGCAAGCTTTGTAGCTATAAGGCTGTTGCAGCCATGAGCTATATTGGCAAAGGGTCCGCCGTGCATAAGACACGGTGTAGCTTCGAGTGTCTGCACAAGGTTAGGCTTTATGGCATCCTTCATAAGAAGAGTCATAGCACCCTCAGCTTTTAAATCGTGTGCAGTTACAGGCTTGCCGTCATAGGTGTATGCAACTATAATTCTAGAAAAACGCTCCTTTAAATCCTTTAAATCGGATGCAAGGCAAAGTATTGCCATTATCTCCGAGGCAACGGTTATCATAAATCCGTCTTCTCTGGGGAAGCCGTTTACCTTACCTCCAAGTGCCACAATAACCTCACGAAGAGCTCGGTCGTTCATATCAAGACAACGCTTCCATGTGATTCTCCTCTGGTCAATTTTAAGAGTATTGCCATGGTGTATATGATTATCAATAGCCGCAGACA
>JAZNFW010000062.1:0-6377 GCA_045576175.1 Clostridia bacterium
CAAAACCATGCAAACTTCTGCCGATATTGTAAGTGGAATCAATAATGGAGTAAAAACTCTGGCAGTGGCAGGAGCGGCTGCGGGAACGGCAGTACTCGGCATAGGTACCAACTACAACATGCAGATGGAGCAGTACAATGCTGGTTTTACCACGATGTTGGGAAATGCGGAGAGAGCTGGTGAGCTAATCAATGACCTTAAGGCATTTTCGGAAGAAACTCCATTTGAACTTACTGATTTAGCAGATGCAAGTACAACACTACTGGCATTTGGCGAAGATGTGAGTAATCTTATGCCTGACCTTAAAATGCTCGGCGACATCTCTCTGGGCAATCAAGAAAAGTTCAAGAGCCTTGCTCTTGTGTTTGGGCAGGTCCAGTCCCAGGGCAAGCTTATGGGCCAAGACCTTCTACAGATGATAAACTCGGGATTCAACCCACTGCAGATTATATCCGAAAAAACAGGCAAGTCCGTAGCGCAGCTCAAAGATGAAATGGCAAAGGGAGCCATAACCTATGAGATGGTTGCTGATGCTATGAGAACTGCTACTTCTGAAGGCGGACAGTTTTTTAACGCGTTGGAAAACCAGTCCAAGACGGCCAAAGGCCAGATATCCACATTGAAGGATAACATTACTGCGTTTTTTGGTGAGCTTTCTGCAGGTTTTTCCGAAACTCTTTCAGAAGATGTTCTCCCGGCGGCAATAGAAGGCGTAGAGTGGCTTAATGAAAAACTTGAAGACGGAAGCCTTGAAAAGTTCTTTAAAGGAGCTGCGGTGGCGGCCACAAGTTTTGGTGGTGCAGTTGCTGCACTCAATATAAGCCTTGTCGCCAATGATATTGCACAGCTTGTTAAAGGTGTTGAAGGGTACACAACGGCCACTAAGCTCGGCACTACCGCGCAAAAGCTTTTCAATGCCGAACTTTTAAAAAGCCCGTACACTTGGGCGGCGGTGGCTCTTGCTGCCTTGATTTCTGCGGTTATTACATATGATGCAACTCACGAAAGCATGGCCGAGAAGACTTCTAGAAGAAACAAGGAAATAGGAGATTCCCTTGAAGAATTAAAAACCAGCACCGAAGAAGCCTTAAATGCCATAGAGGAAAAAAGTAAGGCAGATGAAGCCGAGGCGGGCAAGGCTGAAGCGCTAAAAAACCAACTGTTCGCATTGGAGTCTCAGATTAAAAGCGGAACGCTTACGGATGAAGAGGCGACACAAAAGAAAAAAGAATTCGCGGCAGTTGCTTCACAATTGGAAGGAATCATTCCCGGAGTTACATCGCTGTTGTATGATGAGACAGGGGCAATCAGCGTTCAAACTTCCGCTGTTAATGACCTTGTAAATTCTTATGTTAAGCTAGCAACAGCAAAAGCTAATGTTAATGCTTATCAGTCTATGCTTGACGAAGTGAGTCTTAAGCTTGTAAAAGCCAAATATGCTGATGAAGAGGCATGGAATTTTGCTCAAGAACAACTTGATAAATACAATGCCGATGGTGGAGCTTTGAATAAAAGCGCATTTGATGAAGCGATGGAGAATGCTCATGCTGCTTCAGACTATGTGGACGAACTATTTAAAAAGCAAAGCAAGATAGTAGATGATTTAGCAAAGGCTAGTGCGACAGCAGCCGATATTGCTTCTGAGTATAGTGCTTTGGGCGGAAAAACAGAAGATGGCAAAACAGGCGCAGGTCCAGGTACAACCACAGCTGCAACAAAAGCAACGGATGCACAAAAGCAAGCATATCAGAAAGAACGCAAAGAGCTTGAAAGACACAAGGAACTTTGTCTTATAACCGAAGCGGAATTTTATGCTGGTCTTGCCGACTTAAGAGATAAGCACTTCAAGGAAACTGACGATGAATACGCAAACATAACGCAAGAAATCAAAAAGTATACGAAGTCCACAAAAGATGAAATAGTCAAGGAATACAAAGAATCTTTTGAGGCTATAGAAAAAGAACGGCAGAAATTTGCAAAAAATTTAGAAAGCACAAACAAGGCTTTCCGCACTGTAACTATAGAGGGCGTGGGCGACAAAGGAAACAGTACACTTTCCTATACAGAGCTTGCCGATGTCGGAGCGGACAACCGTGTTTTAGAGCAATACTCAAGCCTATTAGATCAACTGGAGAGCAGGGCGGGCGGAATACCCGATTTGGTTGCAGAACAGCTAAAGAGTATGTCCAACGAGGACGCTGTTAAATATCTTCAGACTGTGCTACGTTCTTCAAATGCAGAATTTGAAAAATACATAGAAGATATTAACAAAAACTCTCAGCTGGCAGATACTATAGGCGACAAGCTTTTTGCGGATGACTTTACAGAAATGCATGATGCTTTTACCCAGGAATTCGGGAAGCTTCCGGAAGATTTCTTTTCCATTGGAGAGGAAAGCGCTGAAAGCTTTACAAATGGATTTATGAACGCTTACAAGCTTATGTTCCAAGAAATCCAGGCGGAGATTGACGCTCTGTTCAGTTCAAAGTTTCCTGCTTCAAGTGAGATTGCTATGGCCAGCTCAAATTCCGTAACAACATATACATTCTATGATAACAGGGCAACCACAATAAATGCACCCGAGTCTTCGCCACGGGGGATTATTGAGGCTGCAAATGTGCGTGATAATTGGGAATCACACACGGCAAAGTGGGGTGAATAATAATGCAAATTAAATATGTATCAAAGGGCGGTACAGTAACAATGGGCGGAAATAATCCTAATATACAGATTATAAAGCTCAGCGGATTTGGTTTGCCGTCAAGAAGATACGACGAAGTTTCCTTTGCCAAGGAAAATGGAGTAACAACTACCGGAGACAGCGATTATCCTCGTACGCTTACAATAACTGCAGATATTTACGGAAACCGTACGGATGTACTAAAGGTAATGGAAGCCTTTTATTACAACGGCGAAATGTTTTGTGATTTCGGCCCGGAAATGAAACGCAGAATATCCTGCAAACTTATACAATCTGATGATGTGCAAAACCATTCCAGCAGTGGCATAAACACAATCACGGTGCAGTTTCAAGCGGATTACCCTTATTTTAACGATTTCGAAGATACGATAATTAGCCTTGCAAGTTACAAAAATCGTGTTTTAGACAGTTTTGAGCTGCCTTGTGTGTTTTCTGAAATATTCCAGGACGGAACACTGTATAATCACGGCAACAAAAGGTGTTATGGTGTTATAACACTATCGTCTGAGTATGAGCCTACCGCTGAAGAGGGAATTATTACAATAACCAATTCCACTACAGGCAAAAGCCTTAATTTTCATCATGTATTAAGAAAAGGCGAGAAGGTTGAAATAGACCTTAACGCCAGAAAAATTATAAGCAGCATCGATGGGAAGATAACAAATGCTATTACGGATGATACGGAGATGGCAGACTTTTATTTTGAACCAGGAGAAAACAATCTGTCTTTTACTACCAACGAAAGTCTACGCCCTGTAAGTGCCTCAATAAAATACAACAACATATATCTTGCGGCAGTAGTATAGGAGGGAAATATGGATATAATTTTTAAAACGCTTGATTTTTCTGATAAGCACATACTTCCTCCTTCTGCCAAAGATATAGGCTACATATCTATGAATGGTACGATTGAACATTGTGGTACGGGTTCTTTTGAACTGGCATTTCACGATCCGGAGCTTGAGGAGTTCGCTTCTCTTCATCCGGAAGGCTTGTTTGTAAAGTGGGGATACTTTGAGGGATTTTTTACCGACTATAACTTTACAGAAACTAGAAAGTCGATATATGGCAGCCATCTTAATTCGCTTGCCCACAAACTTGTTTTTCCTGCGCAAACAATCACGGAAAATCAAAGAATAGAGGCAACTGTCAAGGCACTCATAAACACCCACGCTCCGTGGCTGGTGTTTGACGATACGGGATATACAGACGCCATCTCTTTCTCTACGGACAGCTATTTGCAAGGAGACAAGTTTTTAAAGGAGTATCTCGGGAAAGTCAAATGGGGCTACCGCATATATATCAAGGATACAGAACTTCATTTTAAACTTGTGAAGCCAGAAATCAATCCGCTTATGTTTTCTGTGGGAAACAAGAATATCTACGAAATAAGCGAAGATTTTGATAGCAAGAACACAGCCTTTGGTGGTTGGTACAAGAAAACCGAAGAAGATGATGGTACCAGGCTTGAGGAAGAAGTGTGGACGTATATATCCATCGAAGAAAAAAATGGAATTTACAAGAGAGACACCGTTCTCTCCAGCCATTCTCCGCAAGCAGCTTTGGATGAGCTTCGAGCCAAAAAGGACAAGCACACTTTTCTAGCTAAGACAAGGAATGTGGAATTCAACGCAGATTATGCCTTGGGAGATATAATAAGACTCAGAACAAAAGGAATCACAAAAAAACAAGTACAGAGCATAGATCTATGGTGCGAGGGAGACACGCACCACGAAGAACCTGTGCTTTCAGAATGGGAGGAGTAAAAAGTGTCGGATAATTTTTTATACAGTTCATTGACCGAAGAAGGTTATACAAATATGGTAACTGCAGAGGACTTAAACAATATTGCTGCAGATTTGGGATATGCTGAATACTCTCATTTTCCGGAGGAACCGCCGCAGAGTGCGGTGTCTGCGCTCAATCAAATAACGCAAGATTTGACAAGCAAGGGAATTCTTCAGATAGGAAATTGTTGTAAGGTAAGCATAAACGAAAATACAATAACCGTTGCAGACGGTGTATGTGTTTTTGAAAACGGAGCAAAAAAACGGCTTACTGAACCTGTTACACTTGCATTCATTGAGGGCAGTGTAAACTATGTTTATATGCTTAATAACATTACCGAAAATAGAATTCAAGTTGTAACCAGTATAAACAACCCCGCAGAGAGTGAGTATGCAATTGACTATGTAATGCTTGCGGAGATAAGCAAAAGCAAGGCGGTGAAAGACCGAAGATATTGGTCTATATCGAAGACGGGGAATGGTAAAAATATAGTGACCGAACATACAGCCGAATTTAAATTTGTGCCAGAATACTATAATGCCTCTACGGGAGAGTATGAGAGGCGCTATACTGAATATGTTTTTGATATTTCGCAGAGCGGTGCAAATTATCTTTTATTTTATAAAACAAGTTACCTTAAGTCATATCCAATCGCTATAAACCTAAACAGAGAGATAGACATTTTTGTCATGGTTGATAAATTAGGCCACGCGATGGAAATAACGAAAGAGGGTACAAAGCTGTACATGAGGTCATATAGTTATCACGGCAATAAAGCTAACTCTCTGCCAACAGAATACGAAACTAAGACATTTTGGCTTGTGTAGGAGGGAATATGGTTGAATTAAAAACAATGTCTCAAGGCATAAAAATAGAATATACAATCGGAGACCTTTTTCAGTTTGTGCTAAATTTCCGAGAAGCTTTGAAAGAAGATGTTGAAGTCTACTTCGAAGTTTCGCCCAATGGTACTGTGCCAATTATAAGCAAACTATTCGTGCCCTGCTCAAACAAAGTTGAAATTATCCTTACGGAAGAAGAAACAAATAAACTAAAAGTTTCCCGAAATCATATGTACAAGCTTTTTCTTGTGTTGGGAGACCAAAAAAGCTGTATCCTTTCGGGGACAATAAAATTAAAGAGGAGTGAATAATATGAGTGCAAATGTGGTTTCAAACAATGTAATAGATGTCACTGAAATGGCCGCTGATTTTCTTGATGTTGGTGTAGAGGCCTACTTTACGATAGACAATAGAACAAGAAAAATCACAGTTCCAGAGGGCTTTGTAACACTCGGTGTAGAATTCGATGGAAATTCTGAGCGTGTATGGTTTGAGTGCCCCAGGTATGTCGGCGACAATGTTGACCTTACCACCCGAAACATATGCATAAATTATGAAAATGCCAACGGTGAAAGGGATGTGTATTATGCAAATGATGTAGTTGTAGATGGTGACAATGTACATTTCAGTTGGAAAATAGGAAGCAAGGTTGCAAGGTGCAAGGGAAAAGTTAAATTCATTGTGTGTGCTACGAGCACGGATGAAGAAGGCAAGGTTATTGCAGATTGGAATACAACTCTTTGCACTGCTCCTGTGTTGGAAGGTCTTGAGGTGAAAAATCCGGAACCCGATACACCCGAGTATGATATTGTAAATCAGCTAATTTCTCTCTGTAAGAACATTAAGCAATCCGACTACAACCAAAACGACGCAACCAAACCCGACTACATCAAAAACAGACCTTTCTACACCGAAACAATCTGCGTCGAAGCAGACCTATCGGGGTATGAGGTTATACCTGATGAATGGGTTGAAGTACCTGTTAGTGAAGAGGATGCAGCAAGGTTTGATAGCGTTTCGGATAGAAAACGCCTTGTAATTTTTGA
>JAZNFW010000063.1:0-16109 GCA_045576175.1 Clostridia bacterium
AAGCCTATCTTATAGAAGAGCCTATGGCAGCGGCATTTGGTGCAAACCTTCCCGTAGAGGAAGCTACCGGCAGTATGATATGTGATATCGGTGGGGGCACCAGCGAGGTTGCCGTTATATCATTAGGCGGCATAGTAAACAGTAAGACTCTCCGTATGGCAGGCGATACTATGAACGAGGCAATAGTAAACTATGTACGCCGTGAGTACAATGTTTTAATTGGCGAACCTACAGCAGAACGCCTCAAAATAGAAATCGGTTCTGCTTGTCCTCTTCCCTTGGAAGAATCAATGGAGATTTGCGGAAGGGATTTGTCAAGCGGACTTCCAAAGTTTTTAACCATTACATCAACAGATGTAAGGGAGGCAATAACTGAGTGCCTTTCTGCCATTGTAGATGCCATTAAGCTAACTTTGGAGGACACTCCTCCGGAGCTTTCTGCAGATATAATAGACAGGGGAATAGTTCTCACAGGTGGAGGAGCACTCATACGCGGACTTGATACCATTATAAAAAAAGAAACCGGTATGGATGTTATAATTGCCGAAAAACCGCTTGAGAGCGTTGTTGCAGGTGCAGGACTTGTAATAACTGAGATAGAAAGCTTAAGGGAAGCTCTCGCAAAGTAGGAAAGGATATTTTAAGTAATGTACTTTTTTCAGAAAAATAAATTCAAGATTATATTAATAGCTGCAACTGCTATATTTGTGGTCTGCATAATTGTTGGTGCTACCTTAAAGACAAAAAGGGCAGGCACTGCAAAAGATGCATTGGGAACTGTGGCATCTCCCGCACAAAGCGGAGTCACCAAAGTTTCCGGCTCTGTGGATGGTTTTTTTGACTATCTTATAAATATGAAAGAGTATAAAAAGGAAAATGAAAAATTAAGAGAGCGTATAGCAAGCCTTGAAGACGACCTTAGAAAGACCGAAAATCTCAAGGAAGAGAACGACAGGCTACGCAAAATCCTCGATTTAAAATCAAAGCAGCAAGAATACAAATCCGTTGTGGCGGATATTGTGGCTTTTGAGATGGACAATTTTTCAAAATCGTATACCATAAATAAAGGAATGAAGGACGGCATAACTCAGAACTGTGCAGTTATAACTCCGTTTGGTCTTGTGGGTTATGTGTCCGATGTAGGCAGAACCTGGGCTACTGTACTTCCTATAGTGGATTCCAGGGTTTCTGTGAGTGCCTCGGTTATAAGAGTTTCCAATACTGCAATTGTTCAGGGGGATATGCGTCTTATGGAAGAGGGACTTTGTAAGATGACCTATGTTTCCAAGGATTCCGGTATAGAAATAGGCGATTATATAGAAACCTCCGGTGCAGGCGGAATAATACCTGCCGGTGTATATATAGGCAAGGTCACAGAGCTTAGAAACGATGTAACCGGAGTCTCTCAGGAGGCTGTTATAAAGCCGGGAGTAGATTTTTCCGGTCTTAAAGAGGTTATGGTTATTTTGAATTAACGGAGTTTTGGTATGCTTAACTATATTCTTTCTTATCTGACGCTTGCTGTATTGTTTGTGGCACAGACAACACTGTCACGTTACATAGACATATGCGGTATAGCTCCCGATTTGATTTTCGTGTTTATATTTTGCTATTCAATATATAACTTTCCCGTTCGTTCGGGCATACTTTGTGTTGTTGCCGGAATAATGGTAGATTTGTACACCGGTCGGTATATTGGATTAAATGCACTGCTTTTTATGTATATAGGTGTAGCAATATCCAATTTTGCCAGCACTCTCATAAAGAGAAATGTGTGGACAACGGCAGTGGGTGTGCTTGTTGTTTCGCTCATTTATCATAGTGTCATACTCATAACGGGGTATGTCATACCGGGACACAGCGGATTTATGTATCCGTTTGTACGCTTTGCACTTCCTACTGCTGTGTATGATACAGCGGTTTCATTTGTTGCTACTTTGTGGGCACGCAGGCTGAGTGTAGAAAAAATAAGGGGATTATAAAATTGGACGGAAGATTAAGAGACAAAAATTTTATAATGAAGCTTGTGGTAACCATCCTTATGTGTGCCATACTTATTAAGCTTGTGTCTTTGCAGATTGTAAACGGCTCAAGCTATCTTGCCGAGTCCAAAAATAAGCTCACAAATTCTATGGAGGTTACAGCCCCCAGAGGAATTATATACGACAGAAACGGGAGACCGCTTATTACCAACAAGGTTGGCTACTTTGTTCAGGTGTCGTACGGCGAATCCTCGACCGACAGACTTAATGATATACTACTAAGCCTTGTAGACCTTTTTAAGAAAAACGAAGAGGAGTATGTTGATTCTCTGCCCATTTCGGCGGAAAACTACACATTTACCTACGAGGACGACAACACCAGAACTGCCAAGGAAAAGCGAAAAGCCTTTAAAGAAAAGTACGAAATCCCCCTGTCTGCAACCGGCAAGGAGAGCCTTAAACATCTTGCAAAAAGATACAAGCTCGATTCCAGATATTCCTACAAGGATATCAGGAAAATAGTGGGTATGCGATATGAATTGGAAACAAGAGGCCTTGCATACGGAGCACCGGTAACTGTTGCTACGGATGTAAGTATGGAAACAGTTTCGGTTATAAAGGAAAACAGCTCATATTACACAAATATAAATGTCATCACATCTCCCTTAAGACAGTATGCACATGGCTCGCTGGCATCTCATATACTGGGCAGAGTCGGTGTTATATATCAAGAGGAATATGAACTTTTAAAAGAGCAGAACTACGGCATGAACGACATAATAGGAAAGGACGGACTGGAAAAGTTCTTGGAGCCATATATAAGAGGTACAGACGGCAAAATAAACAAATCCAGAGACATCACATCCAATCAGTATGCCCCCGATGAAATTGCCGCAATTCCCGGAAATGATGCAATTCTTACAATAGATTTCGAACTTCAGCAGACTGCCGAAAAGGCTCTTAAAGATACTATAGAATCCATAAAGAAAAAAGGTCTTATGTCCGACGACAAAGCCGGTGCAGATGCAGGCGGCGGTGCAGTGGTTGTTATGGATGTCAATTCCGGAGAAATTCTTGCTATGGCAAGCTATCCCGATTTTGACCCTGCCACCTTTGGCGAGGACTATGATGAGCTTATAAAAGATACAGGCAAGCCCATATTCAACAGAGCTATAAGCGGCACCTACCCACCTGGCTCTGTGTTTAAGATAGTTACAGCAATTGCCGGACTTGAAGAGGGTGTAATCACTACAAAAGAAAGCATTCACGACAAAGGACAGTATGAACATTACGGTCAGATTTTTAACTGCTGGATATGGACACAAAGCGGAAAAACGCACGGACCTCAGGATGTTTCAAATGCAATAGGAAATTCGTGCAACTACTATTTCTACGAGGTGGGAAAACGCCTCGGCGAAAAGAAAATTTATGAATATGCAAATCTCATGGGACTTGGCAAAAAAACAGGTATCGAAATAGAAGGCGAAACTGCGGGAATTCTTGCAAATGAAAAATATAAGCAGGAAATTTTCCAGCAGGTCTGGTACCCGGGTGATACTCTGCAGATGGCAATAGGGCAGTCGTTTAATGTATTTACACCTTTGCAGATTGCCAACTTCACCGCCACCGTTGCAAACGGCGGAACATGCTATAAACCGCGTCTTGTAAGAACCATAAGAAGCTCCAAGGATGCTTCGCCTGTAAAAACATTTGAGTCGGAGATCTCCGGAAAAATCAATATGAAAAAGGAGACCTATGATGCCATCACATACGGTATGTATCTGGGTAGCCGTGAGGGAACATCGTCTGCTGTTTTTGCCGATTTCCCCATAAATGTATGCTCAAAAACAGGTTCTGCACAGGTAAATACCGGTAGTGCAAACGGTGTTTTTGCATCGTACGCACCATACGAAAACCCACAGATTGCAGTTGCGGTTGTAATAGAAAATGCAGGCTCCGGTTCGGCACTTGCGCCAATAGCCAGAGCTGTGTATGAAAAGTATTTTGATATAGGACAATCCTACGCAAAGGATGGTCAAAAAGGAAAAAATAAACTTTCATAATTTTTTGAAAATATTGTAAAAAAACCTAGCCAAAAGCGGAAAAATGTGATAAAATATATATCTGGGAGGGAAAGATGCCTAAGGTTATAGCTTTTTTATCTATGAAGGGCGGTTGCGGTGCCACTTTTGTATGTGCAGGCGTTTGGCATGCCCTTAGTCAAAAATCATATAAGGTTCTTGCACTTGATATGTGTTTTGAAAAGTGCACACTGGACTTTGCACTTGGGTTTAATAACGATTATGTCTATACTCTCACAGATGTTATTGAGGGTAACTTAGGTGTGGAGGAAGCCATTTCTTCAGATTCAGTGGGTTCATTTTTAAGGGCCGGCTACGAAAAAGATGACTTTGATTACGACAAGGCATCCCGGATTATAAAAAACACAAGCTATGACTATATACTCATGGATGTTTCCGGCTACTGCGAGGAAGATGCCAAGACAGCACTTTCAGTTGCAGATGAGATTATGCTCGTTACCGATTGCACACCGGTTTGTGCACGCTTTTCTCTGGATTTTGTGCAGAGCATGGGAGATAGAGACAACATAAGTATAATTATAAATAAGATAGTCCCCTATATGATTCGTGACGGCATTCATCTCACGATAGATGAAGTGCTCGACTACATAGGATGTCATCTTAAGGGACTCATTCCGTGGGATTGCGGAGCGGAGTTTATCCTTGCAGGTGAGGATGGCGGATTAGAAAATTATCCCTCTTTAAAGGCTTCGTTTGGAAATCTGGCATCACGCATTACAGGTGAGGTTGTGCCGGCTTGCGATATAGAAGCTTTCTTTAAAAATTCTACAACATACAAATACTTAATGAAGGGACGGAAATGATATGAACATCGCACTTATTGCTCATGACAAGAAAAAAGAACTTATGGTACAGTTTTGCATCGCTTACAAGGGTATTCTTTCCAAACACCATCTGGTTGCCACGGGTACAACAGGTGCGTTCATAACAGATGCCACAGGAATGGATGTTCACAGATTCCTTTCCGGTTTCCAGGGCGGCGACCAGCAGATTGCAGCCAGAATTGCATACAACGAGATAGACCTTGTTCTGCTTTTCAGAGACCCGCTTACAGCTGAAAGCTATGAGCCGGATGTGCTTAATGTATTAAGGCTCTGTGACATACATAATATCCCTATTGCAACCAATGTTGCAACTGCAGAGGTGCTTGTAATGGGACTTGACAGAGGCCATCTGGATTGGAGAGACATTGTAAATCCCAAGACGGAAAAAGAGTCTTAAATTTATTGACACTGGCATATAAAAAATGGTATTATATAAATAGTTTTTTATAGTATTAACGGAGGTGCTTTTCTTTGAAAAAGGTAGCAGTTATAATGGGCAGCGACAGTGATCTGCCTATAGTTGAAAAAGCCATAGATACTCTTAAGGAATTTTCTATACCCTTTGAGGTTCATGTATATTCGGCACATCGTACACCCGCAGAAACCAAGGAGTTTGTATCCACTGCGAAGGAGAGAGGTTTTGGTGTTATCATAGCGGCGGCAGGTATGGCAGCACATCTTGCAGGTGCAGTTGCGGCAAATACAGTTCTGCCCGTTATCGGTATTCCGGTAAGTGCCAAGAAGCTTGACGGACTTGATGCACTTTTATCCACAGTGCAAATGCCCTCCGGTATACCTGTAGCTACAG
Source organism: Clostridia bacterium (assembly GCA_045576175.1). GTDB lineage: Bacteria > Bacillota > Clostridia > UMGS1810 > UMGS1810 > RGIG8748. The sequence goes on from JAZNFW010000063.1 coordinate 5,717, forward strand.
TTGCTATAGACGGTGCTAAAAATGCTGCAATTTTGGCAGCACAGATTATAGCACTCTCCGATGAAAACTTAAGCGCAAAACTTATGGAAGACAGACAAAAGGCTTCCGACAATGTGCTGGAAAAAAATGCAAAAATAGAGAAATTGTATAATGCATAATATTTTAAATAAGCGGACAACCATCCGCTTATTTGTATTTTTATTTGACAAATGTTTTTAAGGCATATGTGCCATTTGTATGGAAGGAACGGTGATGTTTATGACAAAAATTCACGAGGAATGCGGCGTTTTTGGTATTATCAGCCCTAAGAAAAGTCATGTTGCAGCAAGCACATATTATGGCCTCTATGCACTTCAGCACAGAGGGCAGGAAAGCTGCGGAATAGTTGTAAATGACGATGGCGTATTCACTTATCATAGAGATGAGGGTATAGTAAACGATGTGTTTACACAGCCTGTTATGGCAAAGCTAGGCCTAGGTAATATGGCACTTGGCCATGTAAGATACGGAACATCCGACACAAAGGGCAGAGCAAACGCTCAGCCTATGGTTGTAAATCATATAAAGGGTCACACAGCCCTGGCATTTAACGGAAGCATAATAAACTACGATGAGCTTCGAAAGGAGCTTGAGCTTGGCGGTGCTATATTCCACACAAATAGTGATATAGAGGTCATAGCATATGAAACCATCAAGCAGCGACTTAGCGAATCTTCGCTTGAAGAGTCTCTGGAAAAAGCTATGGACAAGATAGATGGTGCATATTCTATAGTTATGATGTCGCCTACAAAGCTTATTGCAGCAAGGGACAAGCATGGATTCAGACCTCTCTGCTACGGCAAAACTGCAGATGGTTCATATGTTGTAGCATCAGAGAGCTGTGCACTCGATTCTGTAAGTGCCACACTCATAAGAGAAATAGAGCCGGGCGAAATCGTGGTGTTTGGCAGAGACGGAAGTGTTAAGGAAATTAAGAGCCACTGCAATAAATGCAACAAAGCTCTTTGCATATTTGAATATATATACTTTGCAAGACCTGATTCCGTAATAGAAGGCAAGAGCGTTCACAAGGCAAAGCTCAACGCAGGAAAGTATCTTGCAAAAGAACACCCCGTTGAGGCGGATATCGTAATAGGCGTTCCGGATTCCGGACTCGATGCCGCTATGGGCTATGCTAGAGAATCGGGCATACCCTACGGTATAGGCTTTGTAAAAAATAAATATATAGGCAGAACATTCATTGTTCCCGGACAGGATGTTCGTGAGGACAAAGTAAAAATAAAATTAAATGTCATCGCAGACACAGTAAAGGACAAGAGGGTAGTTCTTGTGGATGACTCCATAGTAAGAGGTACAACAAGTGCTATTATAGTTAAGCTTTTAAGAGAAGCAGGTGCAAAGGAAGTACATCTTCGTTCATCCGCTCCCGCATTCTTGAACCCCTGCTACTACGGTACAGACATAGCATCAAGAGATGTTCTTATTGCATGCAACTATACCCATAGCGAGATGGAAAAGATAATAGGCGTTGATTCGCTCGGATTTTTGAGCGTAGACAATCTCTCAAAGCTCATAGATGTTCCCGACAAATGCGGTTACTGTGATGCATGCTTTACAAACAATTATCCCACATATGTTCCCCCTGAAAGACAGGAGCGTAAATACAACAAAAAAATATCTGAAGGTGAGGTAGAATAAATTGAAAAGTTATAGCGATAGTTACAAAGCAGCAGGTGTTGATATTACAGCAGGATACCGTGCTGTTGAGCTTATGAAAAAGCACATAGCAACCACCATGACAAAGGGCAGTATGTCCGATATAGGCGGTTTCGGCGGTCTGTTTGAGCTTGATATGACAGGCATAACAAAGCCCGTTCTTGTAAGCGGAACAGACGGCGTAGGCACAAAGCTCAAGCTTGCATTTATAATGGACAAGCACAATACAGTTGGTATAGACTGCGTAGCTATGTGTGTAAATGACATCATATGCTGCGGTGCAAAGCCCCTTTTCTTTTTAGACTATATTGCCTGCGGTAAGAATGTACCCGAGAGAATAGCAGATATAGTAAAGGGTATTGCCGATGGCTGTGTGCAGTCCGGTGCGGCACTCATAGGCGGCGAAACAGCGGAAATGCCCGGTTTCTATCCCGAAGATGAATACGACCTTGCAGGCTTCTCTGTAGGTATTGTGGATAAGGATAAGGTATTAAACAACAAGACAATAAAGGCAGGAGATGTAATAATAGCACTTCCTTCAAGCGGAGTTCATTCCAACGGCTTCTCTCTTGTGCGTAAGGTCTTTGATGTAGAAAATGCCGATATCAAAACTCCCGTAGCAGAGCTTGGCGGAAAATCCGTAGGCGAGACACTTTTAACACCTACCAAGATATATGTTAAGCCTATGTGTGCACTGTTTGAAGAGGTTACAGTAAAGGCTGTATCTCACATTACAGGCGGTGGCTTCTACGAGAATATCCCCAGAAGCATCCCCGAGGGCTTTACTGCAAAGATAGACAAGAGTGCGGTAAGAATTCTTCCCATATTCGACCTTATTATGAAAAAGGGCAACATTCCCGAAAGAGATATGTTCAACACCTTTAATATGGGTGTTGGTATGAGCATAGTTGTAGACAAAAACGATGTTGACAAGGCTCTTAGCGTGCTTAAGGCAAATGGCGAGGATGCATATGTAATAGGTGAAATCACAGAAGGCGAAGAGAGCGTGGTACTATGCTAAAGGCAAAGGTTTGCGTTCTTGTGTCAGGTGGCGGTACAAACCTGCAGGCTATAATAGATGCTCTGCATAGTGGTGTTATAGAGTCTGCCGAAATATCGGCAGTAATCGCTTCTAACCCAAATGCGTATGCACTCGAAAGGGCAAAGCAAAACGGCATACCCCAAGAAGTTGTCTGGAAAAAGCAGATGCCCTCGCAGGAAGCATTTGAAGAGAAGCTTATAGAAATCATAGAAAAGTATGAAGCAGATATAATAGTGCTGGCGGGATTTATGTGTATCCTATCCGAAAACTTTACAAAGAGGTATCCCAAGAGAATAATAAATGTACATCCGTCACTTATACCGTCGTTTTGCGGTAAAGGTTTTTATGGACTTAAGGTACATGAGGCAGCACTGGATTACGGAGTTAAAGTAACCGGAGCTACAGTACATTTTGTAAACGAAATCCCCGACGGTGGCGAAATCATTATGCAAAAGGCAGTAGAAATTCAATCTGATGACACAGCCGAAACACTGCAAAGACGCGTTATGGAAAATGCAGAGTGGATTATACTTCCTATGTCTGTGGAAAAGGTAGCAAAAGAAATTGTTGATAGGAGATAATAAGATGAACATATACGAAAAGAGCAGTATAGGTGCACTTGTAAAGGATAATTCCTATGTCGGCAGAGGCATAGTTGTAGGCAAGAGTGCCGATGGTGAAAAGGCGGTTTTTGCATATTTCATTATGGGCAGAAGCGAAAACAGCCGAAACAGAATATTCACTATAGAGGGCGAGGATGTAACAATATATCCTTTTGATGCTTCCAAGGTTGAGGACCCGTCACTTATAATATATTCTCCCGTAAGAAAATTGGGCGATAGTGTTATAGTTACAAACGGTGACCAGACAGATACAATATATGATTTCATAAAAGACGGCAAGACCTTTGAACAGGCACTCGAAACAAGAGAGTTTGAGCCCGACGGTCCCAACTGGACTCCCAGAATAAGCTCAATTCTTGAGTTTAATGATGGCGATTTTACATACAAAATGAGCATCTTAAAAAGTGCTGATCCCGAGGGAAGTGAGTGCAACAGATTTACATTCTCCTACAAGGCACTTTCCGGTACAGGACATTTCATACACACCTACAATTGTGACGGAAATCCCATTCCCACATTCACAGGTGAGCCGGAGAGAGTAGCTATGGTGGATGATATAGATGCATTTACCGAGGATATATGGAATAATCTCAATGAGGACAACAAGATTTCTCTTTATGTAAGATACACCAATCTTAAAGACGGTACTACAGAGGAAAGAATGATAAACAAAAATCAAAAATAAGGAGCTTATATTATGAATGAATTTGAATTAAAATATGGCTGTAATCCCAATCAGAAGCCTGCAAAAATCTTTATGCAGGACGGAAAGGAGCTTCCTATAGAAATATTAAACGGAAGACCCGGATTTATCAATTTCCTCGATGCTTTCAACAGCTGGCAGCTTGTAAAGGAAATAAAGAACGCTCTTGGTATGTGTGCGGCAACATCATTTAAGCATGTAAGCCCCACATCTGCCGCAGTTGGCATAAAGATGGACGAAAAGCTCAAAAAGGCTTGCTTTGTAGATGATGTTGAAGGATTAGATGATTCCCCGATTGCTACTGCATATGCAAGAGCAAGAGGAACAGACAGAATGTCCTCCTTTGGCGACTGGATTGCACTTTCCGATAAGTGTGATGTTACAACCGCAAAGCTCATCGCAAGAGAGGTTTCCGACGGTGTTATAGCACCTGATTATGACCCCGAAGCACTTGAGATATTAAAGGGCAAGAGAAAGGGTACATACAACATAGTTAAGATAGATGAAAATTATGTTCCTGCCGAAGTGGAACACAAGGATGTTTACGGAATTACATTTGAGCAGGGTAGAAATAACTTCAAAATAGACGAAGAGCTTCTTCAAAACTTGGTTACCGACAACAAAGAACTTCCCGATGATGCTAAGAGAGACCTTATAATTGCTCTCATCACATTAAAGTACACACAGTCCAACTCCGTTTGCTATGCAAAGGACGGACAGGCAATAGGTGTTGGTGCAGGTCAGCAGTCCAGAATTCACTGCACAAGACTTGCAGGCACCAAGGCAGACAACTGGCACTTAAGACAGTGCGACAAGGTTCTCAATCTCCCGTTCTTAGACAGCGTTAAGCGTCCCGACAGAGATAACGCTATAGATGTATATATTTCCGACGACAGTGAGGACCTTCTTGCAGACGGCTCCTGGCAGAATCTCTTTAAGACAAAGCCCGAGGAATTTACCAAGGAAGAAAAGAGAGCATATCTTGACACTATAAAGGGTGTAGCACTTGGTTCCGATGCGTTCTTCCCGTTTGGCGACAATATCATAAGAGCTGCAAAAAGCGGCGTAAGCTATGTTGCACAGCCGGGAGGCTCAATCCGTGATGACAATGTTATAGAAGAGTGCAACAAGAGAAATATGGTAATGGCGATGACAGGAATGAGACTGTTCCATCACTAAAATCAAGCGTTTTACTAAGCTACACGGAGGTTACATATGAACATTATGGTTGTAGGTGGCGGCGGAAGAGAGCACGCCATAATCAAAAAAATAAAAGAGAGCCCCAAGGCAGAAAAAATATATGCACTTCCCGGCAACGGCGGTATAGCTATGGATGCCGAGTGTGTTAATATCGGTGCCAAGGATATAGAGCAGGTAGTTAAGTTTGCTTTGGAAAACAGCATTGATTTTGCCGTGGTAGCACCCGATGACCCGCTTGTGCTCGGTGCAGTAGATGCATTAAATGAGGTGGGCATCAAGTGCTTTGGACCAAAGGCAAATGCCGCTATAATTGAGGGAAGTAAGGTTTTCTCCAAAAATCTTATGAAGAAATATGCTATTCCCACCGCAGAGTATGAGGTATTTTCTGATTTGGAAAGTGCACTTTCTTATCTTGACACAGCTTCAATCCCTGTGGTTGTTAAGGCAGATGGTCTTGCACTTGGAAAGGGCGTTATAATTGCCCAAACTCGCGACGAGGCAAAGGACGCCGTAAAATCCATGATGCTCGACAAGGTTTTTGGCGACAGCGGAAATAATGTTGTTATAGAAGAATTCTTAACAGGTCCCGAGGTGTCTGTTCTGGCATTTACAGACGGAAAGACTCTTGTTCCTATGGTTTCTTCGATGGACCACAAAAGAGCAAAAGACAACGACGAAGGCTTAAATACAGGCGGTATGGGTACAGTAGCACCCAATCCCTACTACAATGATATGATTGCCAAGGAATGTATGGAAAAGATATTCATTCCCACAATTGAGGCTATGAATAGTGAGGGCAGAACCTTTAAAGGATGCCTATACTTTGGACTTATGCTCACACCCAAGGGTCCCAAGGTAATAGAGTACAACTGTCGTTTCGGCGACCCCGAAACACAGGTAGTTCTTCCTCTTCTTGAGTCCGACCTTTTGGAAATAATGATAGCCGTAGCCGATGGCACACTCGATAAAACCGAGGTTGTATTCAAAGACGAAAGTGCCTGCTGTGTTGTTATGGCATCTAACGGTTATCCCCAGAAGTATGATAGCGGATTTGAAATAACAATGCCAAAGGACAAAAATATATATGTTGCAGGTGCCAAGATTTCGGACGGAAAGCTAGTTACCGCAGGCGGTAGAGTTCTTGGTGTTACCGAAACTGCACCCACACTGAAAGAGGCAATAGAAAAAGCCTACGATACAGTTAAAAGCGTAAGCTTTGAAAATGCCTACTACCGAAGTGATATAGGCAAAAGAGCATTGGAGGGTATCAGATAATGGTATATAGAGTATATGTAGAAAAGAAAAAAGCTCTTGCTCACGAAGCAACATCGCTAAAGAGTGATATAAAGAGTTTCCTCAGCATAGATGCAATCGAGGCTGTAAGAATCATAAACCGCTATGATGTGGAAAACATTACCGAAGAGCTTTTTAGCTATTGTAAAAACACTGTTTTTTCCGAGCCACAGCTCGATGATGTGTACGACACTATCGAAACAAAAGACGGCGAGACCGTATTTGCGGTGGAATTTCTCCCCGGTCAGTTCGACCAGAGAGCAAACTCTGCCTCTGAGTGTATTCAGCTCATATCTCAGGGCGAGAGACCGCTTGTTAAGACTGCAAAGGTGTATGTTTTAACAGGTAAGCTTTCCCAAAGCGAAATTGAAGAAATCAAAAAGTATGTTATAAACCCCGTAGAATCCAGAGAGGCTGTTCTTGCTACATACGACACTCTCGAAATGAAATACGATGTTCCCTCCGAGGTAAAAACCCTTACAGGCTTTATAGATTTAGACAAAAAGGGTCTTGAGGCTTTCCTTACAGAAAACGGTCTTGCTATGGATATAGACGACCTTATGTTCTGTCAGAACTACTTTATTTCCGAAAAGCGTGACCCCACCATTACAGAAATAAAGATGATAGATACATACTGGTCCGACCACTGCCGTCATACCACATTCCTTACAACAATAGATTCTGTAAACATACAGGACGAAACAGTTAAGGCAGCTTATGACGAATATATATCTGTAAGAGATTCTCTTGGAAGAACCAAGCCTATAAATCTTATGGATATGGCAACTATTGCAGTTAAGCATCTTCGCAAAAACGGCAAGCTCGACAAACTCGACGAATCCGAGGAAATCAATGCCTGCACAGTCAAGATAGATGTAGAGATGGACGGTAAACCAGAAAAGTGGCTTCTTCTCTTTAAGAACGAAACACACAACCATCCCACAGAAATAGAGCCCTTCGGCGGTGCTGCAACCTGCATAGGCGGAGCAATCCGTGATCCGCTTTCTGGCCGTTCCTATGTGTATGCGGCTATGCGTGTTACAGGTGCTGCAGACCCCACACGCCCCATATCCGAAACTATGGAAGGAAAGCTTGCCCAGCGTAAGATAGTTACAACCGCTGCAAACGGTTATTCTTCCTACGGTAATCAGATTGGTCTTGCTACAGGTATGGTAGACGAAATATATCACGACGGCTATGTGGCAAAAAGAATGGAAATCGGAGCAGTTGTAGCAGCAGCTCCTGCAGAAAATGTACGACGCGAGAGACCTGCTCCCGGCGATATAATCATCCTCTTGGGTGGCAGAACAGGCCGTGACGGCTGTGGCGGTGCTACAGGCTCATCCAAGTCTCATACACTGGAATCTCTCGAGAGCTGCGGTGCAGAAGTTCAAAAGGGTAACGCTCCCGAGGAAAGAAAACTCCAGAGATTATTCAGAAATCCCACAGCTTCCAAACTCATCAAGCGTTGTAACGACTTTGGTGCAGGCGGTGTGTCTGTTGCCATAGGCGAGCTTGCAGACGGACTTGTGGTAGACTTAAATGCAGTTCCCAAGAAATACGAAGGACTCGACGGCACAGAGCTTGCTATATCCGAATCTCAGGAAAGAATGGCAGTGGTTGTAGAGGCAAAGGATGCCGACAAGTTCATATCACTTGCCAAAGGCGAAAACCTCGAGGCTACCAAGGTTGCTGTAGTTCAGGAAAATCCGTATTTCGTAATGAACTGGAATGGCAAAAAGATTGTAAATCTCTCCAGAGATTTCTTAAATTCCAATGGTGCTCAAAAGCACATAGATGTAGAGATTGTAAAGGGTGAGGATTTCACTAAGAAGGTAGAAGGCACATTCTCCGACAACTTCAAAAATCTTGCATCCGACCTCAATGTATGCTCCAAGAGGGGCCTTAGCGAGAGATTTGACTCTACCATAGGCAAGGGTACAGTGCTTATGCCATTTGGCGGCAAGCACCAGAAGACACCCATTCAGGCTATGGTAAACAAGATTTCCTCCGAGGACAAGCATACAGATGACTGTTCTGTAATGTCCTGGGGATACAACCCCTTTATTATGGAAAAGAGCCCGTACCACGGAGCTTATCTTGCAGTTGTAGAATCTGTGTCCAAGCTTGTGGCGACCGGAGCTTCCTTTGAGGATGTGTATCTCACATTCCAGGAATATTTCGAAAAGCCAAAGGCTGATCCCAAGAGATGGGGCAAGCCCGCCGCAGCACTTCTTGGTGCGTTCAAGGCACAGATGGAGCTTGAAATAGGCTCTATAGGCGGTAAGGACTCTATGAGCGGAAGCTTTGAAAATATAGATGTTCCTCCCACTTTGGTTTCGTTTGCAGTAACTACTGACAAGATTAAAAACATAGTTACAAACGAGTTCAAAAAGGCAGGTAACAAGCTCTATATCGTAAAACCCGAGTATAGTAATTCCCTTCCGACTGCAGATTCCTTAAAGGCTGTGTTTGATAAAGTTACATCTCTTGCAAGAGATGGCAAGGCTCAGTCCATATACACCATAACATACGGCGGTATTGCAGAGGCAGTACTCAAGATGGCTATGGGTAATGGCTTTGGCTTTAAGTTTGAAGATGCAGTAAGCCTTAATGAAATCTTTGGCTATAGTTACGGTGCATTTTTAATTGAGTCATCCGAGGAAATAGATGGTCTTGCACTTATTGGTGCTGTTACAGAGGAAATGGCATTTACCTATGGCGATAGCAAGGTTTGTGCAAACGAAATAAATAAGCTCTACGAAGATAAGCTCGAAAAGATATTTAAGTGCAATATTGAGTCCGAGGAAAAGAGTGTAGAAGCATTTAACTATGTTGCAACAGAAAGAAAGGCACCCGCTATCAAAGTAGCAAAGCCCAGAGTTTTAATACCCGTATTCCCCGGTACCAACTGTGAATACGACTCTGCTGGTGCTATGAACGATGCCGGTGCACAGGCTAGTATATTTGTTATAAACAACTTAAGTGCCGACGCTATATCAGAATCTGTCAAGAAGTTTGCACAGGGCATAAGAGAGTCTCAGGTTATCTTTATTCCCGGTGGCTTCTCCGGCGGCGACGAGCCCGAAGGCTCTGCAAAGCTCATTACAGCATTCTTTAGAAATGACGAAATAAAAGAGGCTGTAACTGACCTTCTGGAAAACAGAGACGGACTTATGTGCGGTATCTGCAACGGCTTCCAGGCACTTATAAAGCTTGGTCTTGTTCCTTACGGCAAGATTATCGATACCGACGAAAACTGTCCCACACTCACATTCAACACAATAGGACGCCATCAGTCCAAGATTGTAAGAACAAGAGTTGCATCCAACAAATCTCCCTGGCTTGCAAACACCAATCCGGGCGAAGTGTACAATGTACCGATATCTCACGGTGAGGGCAGATTCTTAGCAAGCGAAGAACTCATAAGAGAGCTTGCCGCAAACGGTCAGATAGTAACTCAGTATGCTGACCTTAGCGGAAACCCCACATATGATATTCAGTACAATCCCAACGGCTCCGTGCTGGCGGTTGAGGGCATAACCTCTCCCGACGGCAGAGTATTAGGTAAGATGGGTCACACCGAAAGATATGTGGACGGTCTCTACAAGAATGTAGAGGGCAACTACAATATGGGCATATTTGATGCTTGTGTAAAATACTTTAAATAATGCTTAAATAGAGCCATTCCCTTATTAAGAGGGAATGGCTCGCCATAGTTTTGTGAAATCGAATTTTTGGAGAACACATTTATGTTAATCAGAGAAAAGAACTTTTACTTAAGTTTTTTTAAACTGCTGGGTATGATTGTCCTTC
>JAZNFW010000064.1:0-13838 GCA_045576175.1 Clostridia bacterium
GTTGAAAAAAGGACAGAAAAAACGAATATGGACAAAGGAACAGAAGTTAGCAATAATAAAAAGATATTACGAAGAACATGTATCCGCCGGTTCTCTTGCCGAAGAGTATGAGGCTGATAAATCAATGATATGCCGATGGATAAGGAACTACAATCAATATGGTGAATCAGTATTTGATTCTAAAAACAGTGGAAAAGGCAATCTGTTTTCTGCGTTACATATCAGTAAATCTTTAACTGAAACTGACAGATTAAGGTTGCAATTAGCAAAGTTAGAAATAGAAAACGAACGATTAAAAAAAGGATACCTCGTGAAAGGAGTTGGTGCAAACAGGGAATTCGTTACTTTAAAAGATGTGAATATGAGATAATATTTTCTTTGAAAGATAAATATAGTGTGAAATTTTTATGTGAGATAATGTCGGTTAACCGTTCCGGTTATTACAAATGGTTGGCACGAAAGGATAAAGCCAAATAGATACGAGCAAGACAGAGCAATTTTAACAGAATTGTTATTAGAGCAACATAAGAAGCATAAAACAAAGGGTTATCATTATCTTGCAAGATTAGTTCGTAACGAAACCGGATGGCTGTTTTCGGACAACCTTGCTCATAAATGTTGTAAGTTGGCAGGAATTCGTTCTAAAACAAACCGAGGAAGAAAATACGCAGGGAAAGAGCATATTAAATTTCCTAATACGATCAAGGGTAATTGGAAAACAACGAAACCATTAGAAATTGTTGTATCAGATATGACTTGCTTTAGGCATAAAGGGCTTCGTTGGGAATGGACATATATGTTAGATGTGTATAATAACGAGATAATAGCAAGTTCTGTAACGAACAAAATCGGCAGCAGTTCGCCATATTATCATTGTTTAAATACTTTAATAGAAAAGACAAAAGAGCAGAGATACCCAGTCACTTTGCACACAGACCAAGGTAGCGTCTACTCTTCATCGGGGTTCTACCAAACCCATAAATATTATACCAACATCAAGCGTTCTATGTCAAGAGCAGGAACGCCAACCGACAACCCAATAATAGAGTCATTGAACGGATGGATAAAAGAAGAAATGAAAATAGATTTTAATTTACAATCAGTTGAAAGTATACCATCATTTATCGAAAGCTATGTTCATTACTTTAATAACGAAAGATTATCATACAAATTAAATTACAAAACCCCTGTTCAATATAGAATCGAACAAGGGTTTGCATAATTCGTGGTTTTTAGTGTCTACTTTTGCTTGTCAAGTTCAACTATCGCGTGGTTTTCGTTATACAAAAAAAGGCTATCACTTTGCGGAGTGACAGGCTTCGGTATAGTACATGAAATATTATATGAAGTGTATATCTCTTGGATATACATATTTTTTTGTTATGCTAAATGATCACCGAGTTTCATATTTATCTATAAACGACTCACACTCCTCTAAAGGAAGTGCTTTGGAATAATACCATCCCTGAACGAAGTCACAAGCAGATGAAGATACAAGCGTGTTTTGAACTTCTGTTTCTACGCCCTCGCAAATAACCTTAATATTCAGGCTATGCGCAAGAGCAATGATTCCCGTAAACAGGTCTTTACCTTTTTCGTCTTCGGTTTTGAGTAAAATATCACGGTCAATTTTCACAACGTCAATGGGATAATCGCACAAATTCGCAAGGGATGTGTACCCGCTTCCTAAGTCGTCGAGATACACTCTGAACCCAATTTCCTTACACAACCTTACATTATTCGTTGCAGTTTCTCTGTCTTTTTCCATAGCATCTTCGGTAATTTCAATAGCAATCTTTGATTTATCAAAAGAATAACTATTTGAAATCATCTTGAGTTTATCAATAAAATTTTCTTCCGAAAGGGTTATTCTTGTAAAGTTGCAGGAAAGAGCGATGTTTTCAAAAGCCGTACCCTTCCATTTTTCAAGCTGACGACAGGCAAGCTCAAACATATAAAAGTCGTGCTTACTTATAAGCCCTGCCATTTCCATATTCCCGATATATTTACCGGGACCGACAAGTCCTTTATCAGGACTATCCCACCTTGAAAGAGCTTCTGCTGAAACAATTTTCTTGGTTTTGTTATCAACAATAAACTGCAGATACATCTTGAATTCGTTTTTCTCAAACCCCTTTAAGATGCTTTCGGTGATTTTCTTTTCTTCTTGAATCATATTCATAGAATGAATATCACAGAAAACAATTTGCTTTTCCGTACCAAAAATTCTGTTACAGTTCTTTCTGAGATTAAAAAGAAGAATTTCACAATTTCTGTCAGAACTTCCAAGATGATAGACGGCAGAGTGAAACACAAGTTTATTGTTTTTCTCTTTCACAGCTTCAAAGCTGTTGAGCTTATTCATAACTTCGGTGAGTCTTTTTTTTGCGTCATCATCATTTGTGGATTGAAACGCATAGGCAAAGCCGTTTTCGGTAATTCGTGCAGAGATTTCTCTGTCGCCCGTATGCTCCGAAAGAACGGATGCTGTGTATTTGAGTACATCGTCAAAAGAACTGTCGCCGTGATAAGAACGAAGATAACTGATGTCTAAAATGATATATGCTATATGATAAAGGCTTCTTGAAATATCGCTTATGGTGTATTTGAAATGATATTTGAAAAATTGCAGATTTCCCATTCCGGTCTCAGAATCTGTCATCTTATCCGTTGCATTTTCTTTGCGAATGCGTTTGATGCGGAAAAGCAGCAAAATTACAGCAATAACTAAAACTAAGCAAACACCAATGGCAAGTGCAAGCCAAATGTAATTTGTCTTTGTATTTTTTACTGCATAAGAAAGATATATTCCACTTTTGATATCTTCCGAAATTTCACTTACCACAGCTTTGGTTTTTAAAATTAGTGCATCATCCGAGAGGCTTGTGAAAACAAGACCTGATTTCACGGTTTTTCCGCTTTTTTCAAAGGATACAAGCTCTAAATAATCTTTGTAATAAGACAGTGAGTTGTCGTTTGCAGAGGAAGAAACAATCTCCACCTGCAAGTTTTCTCCCAAAGCGTTCTTATCGGCTTTATTGCCATTGATATACACAAAATCCACGCCTAAGCACTCAGAGATAATCCCAAGTATATCAGGAATAATGCCGCAGTATGCATTTTTGTCATCATCATAAAATTCAACCGGATAATTATCGCTGCTTCCGGCTACATAGATGCAATCACTAAAGCCTTCTGTTTTCTCGGTAGTATAAACCTCGGCAAAAACAGGCTGCGCACTTAAAACAATCAGCATAATTGCACAAAATAGCCGTATCATAAATTTTATCATTTTGTTAGTCACCTCCATTCTTTAAATATTTATTCCTTTTCGTTCAATGCGTCCCCAGTCAAGCTTTTTCTTTTTATATCCCTTAAATGCCGTAAGTCTAACAAATGCCATAATAAACCGGAGTGTTGTAACCTCAAAAAAGCAAAGCATAATAGCCTTCATACAATCTTTGAAGGTAACAGTTAAATCAATCGTTTGTATTCTTGAAAAGAAAGCCGTAAGAGTAAGTATAGAGTTATAGGATGCGTAAATCAGCATAAAGAGTATCATAAACGGCAAATTCAGTAAATCAATGCAATATGCCGCTATCATAGTAAACACACCAAACACCTCTATAAACGGAGAAAGAAGCTCGTAGAGCAAAAAGTACATATACGAAACAAAGCCAACTGTGCCAAATTTAGGATTTGCCATCATCTTTTTATGCTTCCACATTGTCTGGAAAAGCCCAAGATGCCAACGCTTTCTCTGCTTTTTCAAATCTCGGAGCTTTTCAGGCACCTGCGTCCAACAAACTGCATCGGTTGCATATTTAATAGAATATGGGGTTTTGTTTGTAAGGCAGTAGGAATGGAGCTTTACCACAAGTTCCATATCTTCGCCCATTGTACCGTGGTCATATCCACCTGCAGCAATAACCGTTTCTTTTTTAAACATCCCAAATGCTCCCGAAATAATGAGGGAGCCGTTAAAATGGTCAAATAAAATCCTTGATGCCAAGAAGGAACGGTCATATTCGAGTAGCTGCATACAAGCTAAAATGTTTTTGGGCAATCTGTATTTTATAACCCTTCCATCTTTAAGTGTTACATCGTTACAAGGTCTTACCGTTCCGCCTACCGCAACAACATTTTCTTCTTCCAAAACGGGAATTACGATTTTTTTAAGGGAATCATACTGCAAAACCGAATCTGCATCCATACAGATAAAATATGGATATTGTGCGGCATTGATACCCATATTGAGCGCATCGGCTTTACCACCGTTTTTCTTTCGTATTAAAGTAAGCGGTACCTTTTGCTCGTGGGATTCGTAAATAAATTCTTCCGGATGACACGCTATACTTCTGTGAAGCGGGCGTCTTACAGGATGCATATTATATGCTTCAATCAGCACCTTTGAAGTTTCATCCTTTGAACCATCATCTACCACTACAATCTCATAGAGTTTGTAGTCGAGGGAAAGCAGGGATTTGACTGTCTGAACAACTGTTACCTCTTCGTTATACGCCGGAACAACAATGGTTATAGGAACGAAATAGTTGTCAGAAAATTTATTCATCAGTCTGTCCTGCATCTTCTTTTTATAAAGAGTTGATGCTCCCACAACCACCGATAAGAACAAAAATGTAGAGTAGCCTATTAAGTAAACAACAAAGCAAACACTTATAATGTCGAAAATGTTTTTTATTGTTTCCATTTCCATTATGCTTTCACCGCCTCTTTTTCGGTGTTCCTCTTATCAAGACGGTAGCGCATAATTTCTCTGGCAAATCTGTCATTACCGTCAAAAACACTGATAAGATCGTGATATGTATATCCTTGTCTTTCAAGGCTTATTGCACTATTTTGTCTTATGTGCCAATTGGAACTTGAAAGGTTTTCGACTAAAATTCTAAATGTCACATCACCGGGATATGATTTAAGTGCTGATGATGCAATCGCCTGATATTCCCATGTGCGACCTTCCAAATTTTCTGCAATAGCCTGAATAACGCTCTCAGCCTCATTATTCGGGAATTTTTCAAAATATCGGATTGCTGAAAACCTAAGCTCACTCTCTTCCTTCTCGTTTGTTAAAAAGCCCATCATTTCTTTGTCGCAGCGGATATTGCCAAACCTGAAGAAGTTTAAAATATTAAGTTTCATTCCGGCGGAATATGCGTTAAAGCTTTCAAAAAGCATTTCTTTTAAGTTTTCTTTATCTCCCTTGTAATTCAAAAGTCCGTCACAAATAAGTTTTGGGTGATGAAAGGATATATTTTTATCAATAACTTTAAGAGCCGAAACGACAATTTTGGGATTCTTAATACTATAAATTGCCTTAAGTGTATTTTCTCTGCAATAAACATTTACGGAACTTAATAGCTCTAATAAAACATCCGTAAGCTTGCCTTCCTCGTCATGCTGTAAAATGTTGTATTTTTGCAGTATGTACGGAAAATATGCAATTTTAATTGTATCCTTGCTGATATACTTATGTGTTAAATACTCAAATACGCAGTAAGTTTGCATTAAGTATTCTTCGCACTCTTCCGGCTGAATTTTGAATATGTTATCAAGTGCCTTGTCAAAAGCAGTAATACCGGCGGTCCTCCCAAGAGATTTTTTTAAAAACTCTTTGTGACTTTCCAAAACCTCGCCGCCTGACTTTATTCTTTCTAGCTGCTCTAAAATCACTTTTTCAAGTTTTGCAGAATTGGTGCTAAGTGCTTTTTCACGATGCCTTAAAATAAAAACATAGACAATGTTATAGCAAATCATACTAACGCATATTGCGATATAAGCATAAATCATTATTTCTATTTTCACTTTCATTCACCCGCTTTCCATAAATCCTGCATTATGTAATATGAGCTTTTTAATCTTTCGTGATATGTCACTTTATTACCCCAGCCATGAAGCTCAATCTTTTCAAGCTTCATTCTTTCCTGTCCGTTTCCTAAACCTAAATACATCTCATCGATTTCGATATATTCAATCCCAAAGTTTCCGTCATAATAATCATCGTGAATCTGCATTTTAGACGGATCTCCGAAATTGAGAAGTTGCCAAGGTAGTTTAATTTCCACATAATCTCCTTTTGCAATAAAATCTGCAAGGGAATTAAAGTCTAAACTTTCAGGGTTGGCGTTCCCATATAAAAGCTTTCCTGTTTCGTAAGACTCTGCTACGGTTTCTTTATTATCAGGTGTTAGAGCCATAGCTGTACGAAGTATTAAATCGATATTTACAAACTTTGGTGAGTTTTTATCGGGAATATTACCTTTAAGATATGTATTAACCTTATGGATATCCTCTGCATAAGTTGACCTCAAGGCCTCATAACGCGCCTGCACCTGAACCCGGCTATTATCCTTTCCATTTATTACAATAACAAAGTCCACATCTCTGTCAAATTTTATATTGTAATTTTCGCAGTAATTACTTCCGCTTTTTGGAGTAATATCAAGAGGGATATATATCGTTTCGTTTTCAAAATCAAGATTTTCTTTTTTTACGAGAAAGTATATAAACTTTTCGTCATATTTTACTGAAAGCTCTTGCTTACCGCTTATAATCTTATCTTCGCCAGTCCATTCTGAAATGTCCCCGTCCACATAGCAAACGGATTTTTCTTTTCCCGGATCAAAAGACAAAAGGCCAAAATACTGCTCATTGGTCTGATAATCCGACCAGTATGCCGTTCTTGTTAAGTTTACTGCGTGCATTGTATTCCATGTGCGTTTAAACCACTCATCCTGCCATGTGAAAACGCAACCACCGTTACAACCAACAGCCTTAATATCATTCCAGCAATCAATCAGTGCCTGTCCCTGTGCTTGTTCTGATGTGTTACCCTGATTTCTGCCGGTGTCTTTGTCAATCTGTGCCATTCCTCGCCCTGTGGAAACACCAAACTCAGATATTACAACTGGGATTGTGTGATGATTTGTAAGCATCTTTAGATATGCTCGATATGCATTGATTCTGCCTTGCTCATCTCTATAATTTTCCTTTGATTCAAGTCCAAATACCGACCAATCCTCGGCAAAGCTTAAATAGTACGGATAGTACGGATAAACATGGTATGATGCAAACTGTCCCGGCAAGAACTTATCGGTATGTTTTATATGCTCAACATCAACATACGCACACTTCAAAAAGAAATTCTTTATAAGCTCAGGATACTCAAAGGGGTCGGTTGTAGGCCAGTTAGAAAACGCCAAAAGTCTTTGCTCACCATACCTTTGTGTTTCATATTCTATAACTGCATCGCCAACCATTGTTAGCATCGTTTCAAAAGGCGTAGCATCAGGTGTGGTGTACAAAAACTTCCCGTTATACGAAGAATAACCTTCCTTGCCTTTATATAAGTCATCAGTATATGCAACTGTTAAATCATCCCATTCAACGCCTAATATGTATCCTATAACCCAATCTGAAATATCTTTACGGTAGGTTCCATGCCCTGCACTTGCCACTCTGCCAAGATTTAACTTTCGGTTACCATGAATAACATCAATCATTATCTTGCTGTTATCTAAAAAAGTATCGTAAAACTCTTGACTGTAAGCATCACGGTGTGAATTTTGAATATAATCGTTAACCCATACACCGTGAATTATATAAAGGGGATTTTCGTTATCCTCGTTATATTCATAAAAGGCGTTATAAAAAGTATCATTTTGTATTGTATATACGCGAATGGTATTAGCACCCATTTCCTGAATATATTTAAACCAGCGTTTATATGTTTCCTTGTCTACAGCAAAGTTTGTTGCCCATTCACCGGGCAAGCCAGAACCCATATTTACTCCTCGTATCTCAAAGGGTTCGTACTCACCGCCACGGTCCATATATATTTCTTTGTCCTGGGCTTTCATAAAATATTCTACCGGCTTTGGTTTTTCAAAATCAAAATAGATGCCCATATGAAAATAAACAAAGTCAAGTACAAGAAGTACAAGTATAATAGCTGATACTGTAATTATAAACTTTTTCAAAACCTGTACATCCTTTTTACATTAATCTCAAACCTCATTATATTTCTTTGTTTTTGACTCAGCACTGTACTGTCTGAGAGATTCTATATTTTCATCCATAAACTTAAGTCTTTTTGACAAAAAATCCTTAATCTGCTCTACAGACTCTTCATAAGTTCTTACATTTCGTTCGTGGGGGTAAAGCAGATCATATTCTTCTGTAAATGTATAACCCCATTTTTCATAGTTTCGGTCTATAGAGTCGCCAAGATAAGCTACGGTTTCATCAATAAACCCAAACAAATAGTCTTTTGAGAAATACGTTTTCCGAAGCTCATAGTATCGCTTTATAACTGTGTCAGTAAAGCCACTGTCCATAAACAGCATTTTGTACCAAAGCCCATTGTGCAATCGAAATGTTTCTGTGGGCATTTCGCTTTCTTGATAAAAATCACAAGCTGAGTTGAAATCCCATACGCACATTTTGTATTTGCCGTCAATGTCTTTGTAAATGTATGTAGAGAGCGAGCCGGCATCATAGTTGCATGTAAGCTCATTTATTAGGAAATAGTCCGCAAAAGACTTCACATCAATATAGTTTTCGTATCCATGGTCTTTATTGTTATAATCGTACGAATAAAGTGCCTTTTCAAATTGCGAAAACTCGTTTTTTATGCCTTCTTTAAGCTCCGGTGTAATATTCTTTGTGCCGGGATAAACGAGTTCGTGCTGAGTTTTTGCACGAAGTGTGTAATTTGCAAAAGGATAGAGCTTATTTTCTTCTTCTGTGTCTCCCCAGTCAAGCCTTAGTGCATAGCCTGAGAAGGTATTATCCTTTTTATTTACCGAAAGCTCAAGTCTTGCACCAAGCTTTCCTGCAGTTATGGTTTCTGTTGCAAGATAAAGTCCTCTGTATTCGCCATTTAAAATAAGTTCAAAATACCGTACATTCGGACTGTATTCCATAATCTCACCTGCAATATTATACCACATATAATTGCGGATAAGACTTTTGTCAAGATATGGCCCGTGAAGTGCCCATTCGTGATGTGCTTCCATTCCGAGAAACTCCTGAGAATTATTAGTTCCGTCAGGATTTACAAACTTAATAAAATAATTTGGTTTTTCAAATTGTCTTGATGAGTGACCTCTTACTCTGATAAGTATTTCGTTTGTACTTGACGGATTATCTGCAATATGATTGTGCTTTCCGTTATTATCTATCACACTAAGATTTGCCTTTATAGTAGTGGTTCCGTCTGCGGCAAGAGTATAAATGATTTGACCATCTGCACTATGTATGGGCTTTCCGGGAATTTCAAATCCTGCGGTATCGATTTTAATAATAGGAAAGTGTGTGCATATTTCTCCGTTTGTATGCTCAGCGCATTGTTCTTTTATCGCATTATCTATATGTTCAATATATCTTTTGCCGTTATCGGTCGGCATCATAAGACTTACTAAGGTTACCGCCAAAAGCACCAAGGCTGTGACAGATAAGCCGATTATTTTGTATTTCAACCTTGGTTCCTCCTAAGTTAGTTTGAAATTTCATCATTTTGCATAACGGTATTTACATATTCAATATTACCGATTTTATAAATCTCATCGCAAATGCCGATGTTATTCTTTCTTTCTGCCTTTTGCAGCATATTTGCTGTTATTTCGTAGATAAACTCAATCGAACTATCTGTTGAATTTTTAACACGCATATTCGCCTTGCCGCCAAAAAACTTAAACATTACGGCAGAAATAGGCGCCTCTTTTGTGCGGCTACCTCTGATAATAACAAGCATACGATTGTTGTTCTTGATTGCACCCAAAGCAAGCAAAATCACGAATACAAAGGCACTGCCGATACCTGCTACAACAAAATCACCTACACCGCAACATATACCTACAATTATTGTCCAAAATATGTAAACAGTATCTCTTGAATCCTTTATTGCGGTTCTGAAACGAACAATGGAAAGTGCACCTACCATACCAAGGGAAAGTGCCACATTGTTTCCTATAACTGTCATCACCATTGAGGTAAGCACTGTCAAAACAATTAGTGATACATTAAACTTTTTACTGTAAATAGTTCCTCTGTGGGAAATCATATAGGATATAAAAATTAAAAACCCCAAAATTCCTGCAACTAAAATATTAGCGGCAATCTGTTCCCATGAAAGTGTTGTTTGGTCCTTTATCAGATTAAAAATTTGACTTCTCATTCATTTATCTCCTTATACACATTTATTGATTAACTGCAAATTCACAAATCCAATTCTGTAGAATTGTTGCCATTTGTGCACGGGTAACATTTCCTTTCGGATTAAAGCTTCCGTCTGCGTTACCGCGTAAAATACCATTTGCAACGCACCATTTTACAGCTTCAATGTTCTGTGGCGAAATTTTCTCGACATCAACAAATGAATTGATTTCTGCACGCTTTGATGTATCAGCTTTCATATATTGTGCACAGCGGTACATTGCCTGTGCAAGCTTCTCTCTGCTAAGTGTGTCATAAGGTCTGAAGGTTTTGTCATCAAAACCTTCTAAGATATCATTTTCATTTGCCCACAAAGCCGCATCAAAATACCAATCAGTGTTCTTAATATCGGAAAAAGATGCGTTACTATTCACTTTAGGAACATCTGCCAACCTATGCAGCAAGGTTACAGCCATTGCACGGCTGATGTTTTCTTCAGGTAAAAATTCTTTATAAGAAACACCTTTCATCAGCTTGTTTGCATAGGCATAGTACACACTGCCGGCATACCAGGTATTGCCCTTAACATCATCAAATATTTTATAATCAGCAGCAATTTTTTCACTGTTAGAAAGCGAGAGCGGCTCTTTAAAAATATTAACACCGTTTTTGCCGTCTTCTTCATATATCCGATTTAGATAATATTCAATGGGGGTACCGTCCATTCTACAAGGTCTGCTCATCATCGTCAGCTGATGAGCAAAGTCGCAACCATCAACAAAGTAATTGCCAACCGTTCCTCTGGCACCGTCTCCTGCCATCAGGATTTTATATCCTGTGTTTGAAAGAACTATGCGGTCTGAGGCAGAGCTTCTTTTTGAATACGGATATGCAACAGTCTTAGGAGTTTTTCCAGTCCATCCCTCAATACAACTTACAGAAAGTTCGTAATCTTTTTTTACTGCCTCTGCAAATTCTTCGTCCGTTTCGTTTTCCATCATACTCATACCGATACGGTTTTCTTTGTCATAGACATGCATCCCATAGGTGTGTGAACAAACATTGATTTCTCCGCTTTCCGACATTTCGGTAAGTTCTTCCCACGTACAATATGGCGCTGCATCACCCAAGCGTGTTCCACCGACTGAAAGCTTTTCCCAAGTTTCGTCAATCTGTGCACCGATAACATTAAAATCAGCTTTTATATTGTATTTTTTCAAGATGGGCCAGGCATTTTTATATACACCATAGCTACCATCATCAATGGATATGATAACCGCCTTTGCCGGCAGGGACTTTTTACCTTCAAGATACTCGATAAGATCCTTTGATGTAATTGTCATATACCCATTATCACGCAGCCATACCAGGTCTTTTTCAAAATCCTCAGGTTTTAAGGAATACTCTTCAAATTCAACACCAGAGGCCATATCCTCCTCAGATACAAAATTATGATACATAATAACACTTACCGATAATATTTTTTGCGGATTTGTACCTGTTGCCATCGGCTCAGATAATTCACCCACCTTAAGGCTTGATGCTATTTTTTCAACTTTGTAGTAGTATGTATCGGGATATGACACACTGTCATCTCTAAAAGAGCCCGCTTTAGTCTCGCCTATATATTCATAACTGCCGTCTTTGGTACTGCTTCGATAAACCTTGTAACTGCAGTTATCGCTTTCCTCCCATATAAGAACGGCATTTCCGGCGTCCTGCCATGTTACACTTTCAATATCCCATGCATATACTGCGGATGAAAAACTTAAACTTAAGAAAAGAAAAAGTACTGCTATAATTTTTTTCATTTTATCATTATGCCTCCTATCAAGATTCACTGTAACTTTGCCCTCTTGACAAAGCGTATTTACTTACCGATAGTTCGCTTTTATTGATGCTGTTAATGAACTGCCTGATATAATCAAGCAGAAATCCGTTAAATTTCACTTCAAGTACCACATTGAATTTGTCAAGCACCGGATACATCACAAGATTTTCTGAAAACAAATCAAAAGAGCTTTCCGTTGCCACAATATTATTGTCAAATGTAATTCTGATTTTATTTTCTTTCGCAATATATGCTTTTCGGTTGTACTGTACGATAGTTTTCGGTCTGTAGCACTTATAATGCATAAGACCGTAACATTCTCTTGCAAAATCCTCTTCGTAATTCAGAAGAACATCGTATTTTCCTTTTATTAGTGCTTCTGCATCCGCTTTTGTCATACGAAGAGAGCGCTTTTTCTGTGAAGCCCCTTGCTTTTGTTTCATTTCAAGCATAGCATAATCGCTTTTCGGATCATAAATTCTAAGCCTTATTTTTCGTCTGGTTTCAACGCCTTCCAGCTTTTCGAAAAAATCGTCATCATACACCGTATCAAAATACAACGACCTTATTATGTATCCGTCTATCCCATTATGTTCATCTTGTATCATAAGACGGTCAAGATAATGTGATTTATTTCGAAATTCCTCAAGACTGATTAAGAATTTCTTTTCCTCTCTCGTTACAATATTCATAAAACCCCTCCGCACAAAACAAAAGCTGCAACAATAGAAAGTCTTAAAAGACCTTTATCATTGCAGCTGGACTGGCATAGTTTAAAACTTAGTTTTTAACCTTAGCCTCTTTGCTTTGCGTCACCGACTTTCGCCGATTTTGCTAAATATTAAACTTCTATTATTTTACCACAATGAACTGATTTTGTCAAACAACTTTTTAATCTCTGGCAAAAACCCAAAGTGTATTGCTTACTGTGAGTTCTTCAGCACTTAGCCTGTAAACACTTAATGTTACAGCGTCTCCGTTTGTCTTTTTATATGTGATTTTCGGTATCTTGCCTTCCAAAAATTGTCTTTTCAGTGCACCATAATTTAAAAAGTTCGTCATCGCTCTGTGAAACTCGGGTGCAACAGAATCATCTATATATTTGGTCAAAAGAGCAGAAAAATGTTCCTCATTTTCATTATATCCAAGGTAAGCAGGCATTAAAATACGATGTGCTTTATCTGTATCTAAAGATACACGGTATATTCCGTTGTATTTTTCATTTAGAATAGAAATCATCGCATCAATTTCTAAGATACCTGTCTTTGTGTGAACATATCCTTTATCACTTGCACTTAAAGAATTCTTGTTTTCCTTATCCTGATAATACTGTGCTTTTGCCTCGTACATTCTGACCTCGGCTTCTCTCACCATTTCCTCGGTGTCCACGTTCTGCGTTCTGTAAGACATACCAACTGCAACATGGTAGTCCATCGGCTCAAGCTGTTTTGTCAGCATATCAATGCCTCTTTTTATAACATCCTGAGGGGTGTTCTGGGCAAACACCAAAAATTCATCTCCGCCCATTCTGTATATCTTATGGCCGTAGAATACTTCCTTTAAGGTGTTGGCAATATATAAAAGCATTTCATCGCCTGCGGCATGACCATATTTATTGTTACGAAGGTGCAATTCATTCACATCGATATAAACGCAAGAAAATTCATAGGGTTTTTCTTCGTCAAATATTAAAAGGTCTTTTTTATAGGTAACACGGTTTGACACACCTGTAAGTGAGTCAGTTGTTGCCGCAATCTCTGTTTTGTTTAAATGCTTTTTGTTGTAAATTGCAATAGAAAAACAAACAGCAATATCTTCTAAAAGAAGTCTGGTT
>JAZNFW010000065.1:0-3273 GCA_045576175.1 Clostridia bacterium
TTGAATTTCGACAACTTATATGTAGCATTTTCTAGCATATAATATTCTTTATAACCGTGCAAATTTTCTTCGACTACAACAACAGTTTAGCACAGACAATGTAAATTCCAAAAGCAACTATGTGTTAATTGTATGTAAAAAAATCACCCCGTTAAAAAGACGAGGTGATTTAAAGGAGCTTTTTTCTATCTGTTCAAATCTACATTACACTTTAATAATTAAAAAGCCCTGATTTTCAGGGCTTTTTGTTTGCGGTATTATTCCCACTCTATTGTGCCAACAGGCTTAGGAGTAAGGTCAAGAAGAACTCTGTTGATTCCTTCGACTTCGTTTGTGATGCGGTTTGTTATCTTATGGAGTACATCGTAGGGAATTTCCTCAATTGTTGCACTCATAGCATCTGTTGTGTTGACTGCACGGATGATTGCAGGCCAGCCCTCATATCTCTTGGAATCTCTAACGCCTACGCTCTTAAAGTCCGGAACAGCTACAAAATACTGCCAAACCTTGCCTGCGAGACCACAGATATCGAATTCTTCTCTTAAAATAGCATCTGCCTCACGAAGAGCATTTAATCTGTCGCGGGTGATTGCGCCAAGACAACGAACACCAAGACCGGGTCCGGGGAACGGCTGACGATACACCATCTCATCGGGAAGACCAAGAGCAGAACCAACTACTCTAACCTCGTCCTTATAAAGAAGCTTAACAGGCTCTACAAGCTCCATCTCCATATCTTCAGGAAGACCGCCAACATTGTGGTGAGCCTTAACTCCATCGCTTTCCAATATATCGGGGTAAATTGTACCCTGTGCCAAGAACTTGATTCCGGAAAGCTTTGCAGCTTCCTCATCAAACACCTTTATAAACTCTCCGCCTATTATCTTACGCTTTGTTTCGGGGTCGTCCACACCCGCAAGTTTATCTAAAAATCTGTCTGTTGCATCTATATATATAAGATTAGCATCAAGCTGTTTTCCAAATACTTCAACAACCTGTTCGCTTTCGCCCTTACGCATAAGACCGTGGTTTACATGAACGCACACGAGCTGCCTTCCGATTGCCTTGATAAGAAGAGCGGCTACAACAGAGCTATCCACACCACCCGAAAGTGCAAGAAGAACCTTCTTGTCCCCTACTTGCTCACGAACAAGAGCAACCTGTTCATCTATGAATTTTTCCGCCAATTCCTTGGTGTTGATACGAGCCATCGTATCGGGTCTAACATTATTACACATGAGCAAAACTCCTTTGTAGAATATATAAAAACTATGGATTTATTTTATCACACAAAAATATTTTTTGTCAATAAATTTCGTTTATACAGTTTGTTGCTTATTAATTATGATAAGCTTATTAAAATCGTTTTTTATGCTGGACAACTCACAAGAAAAATGTTACCATACCAGTAGAAAGGAATGATAATTATGAAATGGCTTATTGCATCCGATATACACGGTTCGGAATATTACTTGAAAGAGCTTATCCGCTCATACAAAAGTGAGAAGGCAGACAAACTAATTCTCTTGGGGGATTTGCTTTATCACGGCCCAAGAAACGACCTACCAAAAGACTATGCACCCAAGGCGGTTATAGAAATTTTAAATTCATTAAAAAATGAAATCCTGTGTGTAAGAGGCAACTGCGATGCAGATGTTGACCAGATGGTACTGGATTTTCCCATTCTTGCAGACTATGCAGTTTTGTGTTACAACAACACACTTATATACCTTACGCATGGCCATGTGTACAATGAGAATAATCTCCCACCGCTTCAAAAAGGCGATATTCTCATAAACGGACACACACATGTTGCAAAGTGCACCGAATACGAAAATTACACCTATATTAACCCAGGTTCTGTCTCCATTCCCAAGGAGAATACACACCACGGATATTTAATATTCGAGGACGGAACATTCACCTGGAAGGATTTTGGCGGTAATGTGATTATGGCTTATACCATATAACCAATCAAATTATGCGATTGTCTGTGTAAGTGCCACTATGACGGACATAGTAAAAAGTGATATAACTGTTGTTATTGAAACTAAATTTACCGAAGTCTGCTCGTCTCTTCCGCATAGCAGTGCGAACATACTCGTTGCCGTTGCAACAGGTGCAGATGCCGCTATAACCATACTTACAAGCATAGTACCCCTTATGCCCAAAAGGTACATTACTGCGAGAGAAATTACAGGCACCAGAATGAGTTTTAAAAACGAAACAGCGTAAACTGCCCTGTCCTTTAATGCTTTTAACAAATTAGCTTTTGAAAGGAAATAACCTATTATAAGCATTGGCACAGGCGTGTTTAGGTTTCCAAGGTGAGTGAGTACTGACTTGATATTGGGGTGCACAGGAATGGAAAACAAAAATATAATAAATCCTATAATTACAGAAAGCACTCCCGGATTTATAAGCTTTTTGGCAGAAAAGCTGCCGCTTTCCTTACTCATACACCAAAGTCCGTAAGTCCATATCATAACATTGAACACGGCAACGTATGATGCACCGAAGAAAACTCCGTCATCTCCCAGTATTGCCGCCTGAAGAGGCAAGCCCATATAGCCGGCATTGGAAAATATTACTGCATAGTGGAGAACGGTGGTTTTGTCCGTCCTGATTTTTGTAGGAAAAGCTATTTTGGCAATAACAACTGCCACAAAATGTATAAGAACAGACATACCAAGGCTCAAAATGAGATCTCCCAGAAGTTCTGCACTGAACTCTCTTATAAATGAATTTATAATTACGCAGGGTGTCGCAAGATACAAAACTATATTGGTGCAGGTCTTTATGCCGACATCGGCTATAAGTCCTGTTTTGCCACATATAAACCCAGCAAGCACAAGTACGAAAAGTATTATGATTTGTCCTGATATCACCAAAAAATTTTCAACCATTTATTGACACCTCAACTGTATAATACACATTATTTAGTGTTCACCAAATCCAATGACACTAGTCTGTAATTTAATAATAAATAATGTTAATATTTTAAATCTTTTTCACACAAAAGTCAATGGCTAAAAAGCCGTTGACATTTTGTTTTATTACAATCATTTGCCATTTATAAATGTGCATATTTTATTTCTTTCTGTGCACAATAGTTATCGCAATTCAATATTGTAAGGAGTGTAAAGGAAATGACAGACAACAAAAAAAACCAGGAAAAGCAGAACCAGAACCAGAATCAGAACAACAACAAGAACAACAACAAAAACGACAACAACCAGAACAGAATCTGACTTTAAAAGAAAAAGGCGTATT